>DATLXP010000198.1:0-23116 GCA_035575695.1 Vicinamibacterales bacterium | reverse complement strand
CGCCGCCAGCGCCCGCGTGGTGCGGCCCCATTGCATCGCCCAGGACCCGTCGTCGCGTCGCACGCGCCACTGCTGCAGCGCCAACAGTCCGAGCGGCACGCACAGCAGGAATCCATTCGGACGTGTGAGCCCCACCACCATGCCCCACGCACCGGCTCGCAGCCACTCCGCCCGCCCGAAATGGTAGGCGGTCGCGACGATGCCAAGCAGGAACAGCGACTCGGTGTACCCGACGCTATAGAAGACCGCGAACGGGTAGGAGCCCAGGAGCAGAAGAGCTGCCGAGCTCCGCTCCGCGCCGAGCATCGGTGTTCCGAGCCTCATCAGGTACCAAAGCGCCAGCAGAAACGACGCCAGCGACACGACGACCCCCGCCCACATCATCCGGACCATACGGCGATCGGGCGGCAGGTTCGCTCCCCGCGTACCGAGGAGACGGCCCACGGGTCGCATCAACATCGGCATGGCTGGAAAGAACGCGATGTTCCGCTGTTGATCGAAGCTGCGCGTGCGGTCGTACCCATGGAGCGCGACGCTGCCGTACCAACCGGCATCGTACCGTGCGGGCATGTTCGTCAGCGGATGTGGCGACATGATGAAGCCCGGCGTGGCGAAACCAAAGGTGACGACGGCGAGAAAGCCGACGATGAACACCATCGATCGCGTGCTGGAGAACACACGCACGGCCGGCCCCCAGCATGGGGCGTTGGTGATGCGCCGCCATGCGTCGCGGAATTTGGCGAATGCGCTCGGTGACGGCTCCGCAAGGTGGCGCACCAGGAGCGTGGCCCCGAGCGCGTACAGGAGAAGGGAGACCCGAACTGGCGGTATGGCACCGAAGATGCCCGTGCGGGTGTCATCGCTGCCGATCTTCCACGCAGCGAGCGTGCCGAGGAAGAGCGCCACCCAGTCCGCTGCACGTATCCAGATCTGCATCACCGGCGCGATTCTATCCCGAGGGCGCGCTCTTCGACCCGGATACGGAGCCAGAGCAACGCGGCGAACAGCGCCGTCCCTGCCGGCCCTGCGATCCACGCGTGGGCCATCAGCGCGACCCCTGCGAGCTCGCCGAGCACCGCGACGTAATTGGGATGCCGGATGACGCGGTAGGGGCCGCCGACCACGCGCGCCGAGCCCGGGGGCACAAGGACCCGAAAGGTCCATCTCTCCCGCAGCGTCGCCATCGCCCAGTACTTCAGCGCCTTTGCACTCGCAAAGACGAGCAACCCGACCGCACCTGCCTGGTCCGGATGCTGATCGCGCAGAAACCCTTCGGCCATCATGGCGAGGAAGGCTCCGGGGTAGCAGAGCTGCATCGCCCTGAACACATCGCCGGCCGGTTCAACCGCCCCTCGCTCCCGCAGCACGGCATCGTGGCGAGCCGACAGGCGCGCCTCGAAGATCATCGGCACGAAGACGAGCGCACAGAGCGCGAGGCTGATCATCGAGCCAGCACGTACAGCCGCGCCGGCTGCCCTTCGAAGTGTGTGGTGGTGATGAGCCTGAACCTGGGGTCGGCGTCCAGGCGCGGCAGCACGTCCCGGCACGGCCGGCCCACGTCCGCGCTGCAGTGAACGGTGACGTGCGTGACCCCTTGCCCCTGCAGATACGCAACCGATGGACCATCGGGAAACTCCGCCATCGCTCGGGCCAGGTTCCCGTAGCCGCTGGGAAGGAACCCGCTGTAGCCGTTGACCATCGGCGTCCAGTGCCACGTGGAAAAGTACATGTAACGCAGATTCGATGGGAATCCCATCGGATCACCAGGAATGGGGTACTCGAAGAGCACGGCCGCGTTATCGTTGCCGAGCGACCCGTATAACTGTGGTGGCGACGGCCACACCCGCTGCAGCCTGAGCGCCGGCCACCCCTCGGCCACGAGCACCGCGGTCACGAAGACCGCCAGGAGCCTCTGCAGACCCTGGGAACTCGTGAGACGGGCCAGCCGGTCGACGCCCGCCGCCGCAAGCATCGCGAGCTCAGGGACACCAGCATGGCGAAGCGGGCTGGTGCGCGGATCGACTGGAAGGGCCCCACCCACTGGTACGCCCACGGATACCAGTGCCCGTTCAGCCCAAGCGACCCGTCGAAGGCGGCGACACCAGCAAGCAGAAACGCCGCTCGCGTGGCATTCAGCGGTGGCGCGAGCGACACAGCCGCGAGAGCGATGGGTGCGGCCCCCGGAAAGAGGACCCGTTCCGGCAGGCGCGGGCCAGCGATCTGAACCTCTCCATACAGCGCGCTGTGGGGCGTCGTCTGAAGGTAATCGAGCGGGACGGCGCTGAATTCCGTGACGTCGCGGCTCGAACGCAGACCGCGGTCGTGCTCGCTCGCGCCGTACGCGTGCGCCAGGGGCAGGGCCAGCACGACCCCTGCGACAGTTCCGAGCGCGACCATCGTCAGCGGACGCCAGCATCGCCACGCCACGGCAAGCGCGAGGGCGAACACCGCGACATACAGCGTCAGAAACATCCCGAAATACATCGACGAATACCACTGCGCGGCCAGCACGACGCCGAGCCACACCACGTAGCGCCAGCGTCCGGTCGCCATCACGCGATGCGCCGACAGCAGAGCCAGCGGCATCCACTGCGTCATCTGCAGTTCGAGATGGCTGTAATGATCCAGCCGGAACGGGCAGAGGCCGAAGTAGAGCCCCGCCACCCATGACGCGATGACCCCGAATCCAAGCGCCCGGGCCAGCACGAACGCGGCGAGTGCCGACAGCACAAATCCCGACATGAGCAGGATGTTGTAGGCCACCGACAGCGGGATGCCGGAGCGGAGGAGCGGGATGGCCGTCAGCCCTGGGAGAATCATCGAGTCGGACAGCGTGAGGGCTGCAGCCGTCGGAAAAAAGATGTTCGCGTGGAACAGCCGCAGGGGATTGGCGAGGATCTGGTGGTCGACCCACGCGAGCCGCCACATCGAGAACAGCGGATCGCCGAGATCTGGGACACGATCGAGATGGGCGAACTGAGGCCAGTACACGACGCTGACTGCCGCAAGCGCCATGAGTGCGAGGAGTTGCTCGCGCGCGGCCGGCACCGGCAGCGGCGATGGACGGCCTCTGTCGATGATGCGCGACCAGGGGGTGCCGAACGGTGGCGTGGTTCGGTATGCCCAGACCCTGATGACCATCAGGATCAAGGTCCCGACGACCGGCCGCCACCAGGTCTGCACGCTCACGCGCACGCCCGCGATCCGGACCGCCCCTCCCCCGGTCTCCGCGACCACCAGAGACAGCACGGCCAGAGCGAGGAGCAGCGCGTCGATGGCGACCAGGCCGGATCGGCGCGTCATGCGAGGGTGACGTCCCCTGCGTACTGGATCACGCGGCGCAGCAGCCGCGGAAGGAACACAGCCGAGACGCCCCCCACCCGGACGGCAGCCGGCGATGACGCGAGCGCGCGGAGCGCGCGATTGAACCGCCATTTCGCGGCGAACTCGCCCCGCCTCGCGGCGTTGAGCCGCACGTGCGCGTCCAGCCATCCGGCATCGAGCGCTCGCAGTGTTTCTCCGGCCGCGAGCTCGGCACCGCGCAACGCGAACCGCAATCCGTCGCCGGTCATGGGATCGATGAAACCGGCGGCGTCCCCCGCCAGCAGCAGCCCCGGCATACCGGCGGCACGCGCGTCCACGGCAAGCGGGCCGAGCACCGTGACGTCAGACACCCGGGTGGCGTGCGCGAATCGGTCAGCAATCCCGTCGTCGCTGCGGATCGTCGTCATCAGGACGTCCGGGTCGCGCAAGAGCGCGCGATCCCCGGTGACCACGCAGCCGTTGGCGTACCCGCCTGGCAGCGGCGCGATGCCCATGTAGCAGCGGTCGCGGACGTGCATCTCTCCATAGGCGGTCAGACCGCTCACGCCCGCGAAGATCGCCCCCACCGCCCATCGACGTGGCCGGCGAGGGGTGGCGGACAGGCCGGTGGTCCGAGCGATGCGAGAGGAGCGGCCGTCGGCCGCAATCGTGATGCGGGCGCGCTCTCGTTCCACGCGGCCGCTGGCTCCCACGAGCTCGATCCCGACCACCGCGCCTCCATCGTCAGACATGACGGGCCCCTGGACGAGCACGCCCTGCCGGACCTCGGCACCGGCGGCGGCGGCGGCGGCCAGGAGTCTTTCGTCGAGCTCACGCCGGCTGATGGCGACGCCAGGGCGATGGCCGTCGTAGGCGCCCGTGACGCGCTCTCCTCGAGGGCCCGTGACGATCATGCCCTGCACCGGAAGTCCCCCGGCCGTCACATGGTCGAGGCCCAGCCGACGGAGCACGGTCCGCGCGCCGGGATTGATCGTGTCGCCGCAGAGTTTGTCGCGTGGAAACGAGGCGCGGTCCACCAGCGTGACGCGTACCCCTGCCCGCGCGAGTATCAACGCCGCGATGGCGCCCGCTGGCCCGGCGCCCGCAATCATCACGTCAGTCACGCGCGCGTCCCACGACGAGCGCGCTGTTCTTCGATCCGAATCCCAGACAGTTGCAGAGCGCGGCTTCCGCCTGCACCGCGCGACCGACGTTGGGGATGATGTCGACATCGCATGCCGGATCGGGAGTCCGGTAGTTGATGGTCGGGGGGAGGAAGCCGGCGCGCAGGGCGAGCGCCGCGGTGACGACCCCCGCGGCGCCGCTCGCTCCCTGGGGATGGCCGATCATCGACTTCGTGGAGGAACCGGGCACGCGCTCCGCGCGCGCGCCGAGGAACCGGCGCACGCAGCGTGCCTCCACAGCGTCGTTCAACTGCGTCGAGGTGCCGTGATAGTTCACGTAGCCGATCTCCTCGAGCGCCCGCCCCGACCGTTCGACCGCGAGGCTCATCGCGCGCACGATCTCTGCCCCCTGAGGATCCATCTGGACGCGGTGATAGGCGTCGCATGTCGAACCGTAGCCGTCCACGGTCGCGTAGACGCGCGCGCCGCGTGCCCGCGCGCGGTCTTCTCGCTCGAGTACGAGCATCCATGCCCCCTCACCCAGCACGAACCCGTCGCGGTCGCGATCGAACGGGCGCGAGGCCTCCGACGGGCGGTCGTTGTATTTCGTCGACACGGCCCGCATTTTCGAGAAGCCGAACATCATGCCCGGCGTCACGCACGCGTCGGCCCCGCCAGTGAGCAGGACGTCCGCTTCCCCGCTGCGGATCAACGACGCCGCGTACCCGATCGCATCGGTCGAGCTCGTGCAGCCCGTGGACATGACGTGGCTGATGCCGTGCAGCTCGAGCGCAATCGATATCTCGCTCGAAATCATTCCGACGATCGAGACAGGGATGGCGTAGGGGCTCACCCGCCGCTGCCCCTCGTTGAAGAACTCGTAATACTCGCGCTCGGCGACGTCGATGCCGCCGGCGCCACTGCCGACCAGCACCCCGGCGCCCGGCTCGTTCAGCCTGAGCCCCGAATCCAGCCAGGCTTCTTTCGCGGCCAGTACGGCAATCAGCGAGGCCCTGGAGTATCGCCGAGGGTCGGAACGGTCGCCATGATCGCCGACGCCGACGCCAGCGCGTTCCGGGATCACGACGGCATCATCGATCGTGACCCGTGGCACCGGAGCCGCCACCCGGGAGGGAAACCCGGTCACATCGAAGTCGCTGATGGCCCTCGTCGCACTGCACCCGTCGTGTATGCGCTGCCAGAACAGGTCCCGCCCGACGCCAAAGGGTGAGACGACGCCGATGCCGGTGATCGCCACGCGCGCTGAAGTCGATGCCACGCCTCCTATAATAGGTCCCTCGTGGCACCTCTCGTTTTCGCGTGGCTCGGCCTCGCCGCGTTTGCGGCATCGCTCGGATATTTCCTGTTCTCGTATTTCCTCGTCTTCGGCCCCGCCCCCTCGCGCCCCGGTGCGTTGACGCCCGTGCTGGTCGACCTCGCGCTCTTCACGGTGTTTGCGCTGCATCACAGCGTCTTTGCCCGGACGCGGGTCAAGGCGATCATCACGTCACGAATCGCGCCGGCCTTCGAGCGCACGGTCTACACCTGGATCGCGAGCGCCCTGTTCATGCTGGTGTGCTGGGCCTGGCAGCCAGTGCCTGGCGTCGTCTACGTGCTTGGCCCCGCGTGGGCGTGGCTCGGCTATTCGGCACAGGCGGCAGGGATCGCCCTGACCTTTCTCGGTACGCGTGCGCTCGACGTGCTGGATCTCGCGGGCGTCCGGCAGGTCATGCGAGGCCCGGAGCCTGTTCGCGTCGCGCTGCAGACGACCGGCGTCTACGGACTGGTCCGCCACCCCCTGTATTTCGGATGGGTGCTGCTCGTTTTCGGCGCCCCGGAAATGACGGCCACCCGCTTCACGTTCGCCACCGTGAGCTCGATTTATCTCGCACTCGCGATCCCCTTCGAAGAGCGCGGGCTCGATGAGGCCTTCGGAGCTGGCTATGCGAGATACCGCACGCAGGTCCGCTGGCGCATGCTGCCGGGCATCTACTGACGCTGACACATAGAGGCACCCCGCTTCTCCATACCGAACAATTTCTCTGTGGACCTCTGCGGCTCTGTGGTTCGATTCGCCGCACCTGGGGGGCGGAAGTTGTCGGGTATCATCAGGAATGTCCTCCCACGAGCGTTTCTGACGATGGGTGAAACGCCTCAGCTGCCACAACTGCCATCCGAGTTACCCGTCGTGCCGCTGCGCGGTACGGTCGTGCTGCCGCTCACGGTCGCTCCGCTCGGGGTCAGCCGTCCCATCTCCGTCGACGCGATCAACCGGGCACTGGCCGGCGACCGGATGGTGCTGCTGCTCCTGCAGAAGAACGAGGTCGACGATCCGGGCGCCGACGACCTCCACCGCGTCGGTACGGTCGCGATCGTGCGCCAGATGGCGAAGGCGCAGAACGGCATGCGCGTGCTCGTCGAAGGGGTGGCGCGTGTGCGGGCGGAGTTCCTCCAGAACGAGCGCGGTGCGCTCCGCGCGCTGCTCAAGCCCCTCCCGGAAACATCCGATCGATCGATCGAGATCGACGCCCGCGTCCGCCGCGTGCAGGAGCTGGTGGACCGCGCGCTCTCCCTCGCCACGGGCCTCTCGCCTGATATCAAGGCGCTCGTCGCGACGCTCGACGATCCCCTCCGCATCGTGTATCTCCTCGCGAGCCTTCTCGACATGAAGCCGGAGGACAAGCAGCAGCTGCTGGAGGAGAACGATCTCACGGTGAAGCTCGACGCCATCGCGATGGCGCTCTCGCGCGAGATCGAAGTGCTCGAGCTGAAGGGTCAGATCGAGTCGCGGGCCGAAAAAGAGATGACCGACGCGCAGCGGCAGTACGTGCTGCGGCAGCAGTTGAAGGCCATCCAGACAGAGCTCGGGGAAGGGGACGGCGAAGCGGCTGAGCTCCGCAAGCGCGTCGAGGAAGCCGGCCTGCCCGACTCGGTGTCAGCCGTCGCGCTCCGTGAGGTCGAGCGGCTCGAGCGCATGACCCCCGCCTCCCCCGAATACCAGATGATCCGCACGTACCTCGACTGGATCCTGGACGTGCCGTGGGCGACCATGACCGGCGACCGGCTCGATCCGGTGGAGGCACGCCGCGTGCTCGACGAGGACCACTACGACCTCGACAAGGTCAAGGAGCGGATCGTCGAATACCTGGCCGTTCGCAAGTTGAAGGGGGATCTCAAGGGACCGATCCTGTGCTTCGTGGGTCCTCCGGGTGTCGGCAAGACCTCGCTGGGCCAGTCGATCGCGCGCGCGATGAACCGGAAGTTCGTCCGCATCTCGCTTGGCGGCGTGCGCGACGAAGCCGAAATCCGGGGCCACCGGCGCACCTACATCGGGTCGATGCCCGGCCGGCTCGTCCAGGCGCTCAAGACCGCCGGCTCCGCCAACCCGGTCTTCATGCTGGACGAGATCGACAAGCTGGCGGCCGGCATCCAGGGGGATCCCGCGGCGGCGCTCCTCGAGGTGCTGGATCCGGCGCAGAATCACGCCTTCCGCGATCACTACCTCGAGATCCCGATCGACCTGTCGAAGGTGCTGTTCATCGCCACGGCCAACCAGCTGGGCACGATCCATCCGGCGCTGCTCGACCGCATGGAACTGATCAGCCTCAGCGGGTATACCGAGGAAGACAAGGTCCACATCGCGCGGATGTATCTGATTCCCCGCCAGCGTGACGAGCACGGGCTCAAGGAGCACCAGATCGAGATCACCGACGCCGCCGTGCGGCGCGTGATCAGCGAATACACCCGCGAAGCCGGGGTGCGCACGCTCGAGCGGCAGATCGGCACGATCGCGCGAAAGATCGCCGCGAAGGTCGCCACCAACGACGCGCACACCGCCATCGTCGACGCACCCGAGGTGCCCGTGTATCTCGGGCCGCCACGTTTCCGGTCGGAGGCGGCGTTCCGGACATCGCGTCCGGGTGTGGCGACGGGCCTGGCGTGGACCGAGGCGGGGGGTGACGTGCTGTTCATCGAGGCGGTGCTCATGACCGGGGGGGGCGGGCACCTGACGCTGACGGGCCAGCTGGGGAACGTCATGCAGGAATCGGCGCGCGCCGCGCTCAGTCACGTGCGGCAGCAGGCCAAGGCGCTGCGGATCGCTCCGGCATTTCTCGCAAAGCAGGACCTGCACGTCCACGTGCCGGCGGGCGCGATCCCGAAGGACGGGCCATCGGCCGGCGTCACCATGGCGACCGCGATCGTCTCGGCGGCGCGTGGCATTCCGGTGCGTGAAGACGTGGCCATGACGGGCGAGATCACGCTGTCGGGTCTCGTGCTGCCTGTCGGCGGCATCCGCGAAAAGGTGCTCGCGGCGCGGCGGTACGGGATCAAGACCGTGATCCTTCCGCACATGAACGAAGTGGACCTCGACGAGCTGCCCGCCGAAGTCCGCAAGGAGATGACGTTCGTGCCGGTCCGGACGCTCGAGGAGGCGCTCGCGATCTCCATCCCCGATGCTGCGCCGTCCACGGACTGACGCGTGCCGGCCATCGCGTTCTACATCTCCGGTCACGGCTTCGGTCACGTGTCCCGGCAGATCGAGATCATCAATGCGCTGGCGCCTCGCCTCCCGCCCGATGTGCGCATCCTCATCCGGACTGGCGCCGCACGGTGGCTCTTCGACCGAACACTGACGACCCCAACGGTCTTCATCGACGGCCCGTGCGACTCGGGTATCGTCCAGATCGACAGCCTGAGGCTCGACGAAGCCGCGACGATCACGGCGGCGGCGGATTTCTACAGCACCTTTGCGGAGCGCGCCGCGGCGGACGCCGGCTTGCTGCGCGAGCATGAGGCGGTGCTCGTCGTCTCGGACGCCCCGCCTCTGGCGTGCGCCGCTGCTGCCGCCGCCGCCATTCCGTCCATCGTGATCAGCAACTTCACGTGGGACTGGATCTACGGCGGGTACGCGACACAGTTCGCGGCAGGCGCGCCGGATGTGATCCCCACCATCCGGTCGGCCTACGCCCTCGCCGCTGCGGGTTGGCGACTCCCCATGCACGGCGGGTTCGAGACGATCGATGTGGTGCTGAACCTGCCGTTTGTCGCAAGGCACGCCAGGCCCGATCGCACGCGGGACCAGGTGTTGCGCCACTTCTCCATTCCGCCCGGTCGCCCGGTGGCGCTTGCCTCGTTCGGAGGCTACGGCCTCACGGGCTTGGACCCGCTACGCTCGACTGCCTCGACAGCTGGACCGTCGTGTTCACCGACCAGCACGCGCCGGCCTCGCAGGCAGGAGGTCTCGCGGTCGTGAACGAAGGTGACATGTACGCGGCGGGCTTTCGCTATGAGGACCTGGTCGCCGCCGCCGATGTCGTCGTTACCAAGCCAGGCTACGGGATCGTCTCGGAATGCGTGGCCCACGGGACCGCGATGCTCTACACGTCTCGCGGCCGCTTCGTCGAGTACGACGTCATGGTCCGGGAGATGCCGGCGGTGTTGCGGTGCGCGCACCTCGACCAGGAGTCACTGCTGGCGGGCCGCTGGCGAGCGGCCCTCGACGCGCTGCTCGTCTCCCCTCCGCCGCCGCAGCGCCCGCGGACCGACGGTGCCCGGATTGCGGCGCTGATGATTGCCGCGGCTGGCGGATTGCCTGTCCGCTGACGATCGCGTACCCTCACGCCTATGAATCGCCGAACGTTTGTATGGACCTCAGTCGCGGCGACCGCGGCAGCCGGTGCGCCGACGCTCTTCGCCCGCGGGGCCGAAGGAGCGCAGGAAAGCGACGCCGCTCTCCCACTGTCTATCCGCGCCCTCTCATCGATGCAGTCGCAGGCACGTCCGATCACCGCCGACGAGCGGCGCGGGCGGATCGAGCGCGCCAGGCGCCTGATGGCTGAGCACAGGATGGACGCCCTGATGCTGTGCAGCGGCTCGTCTCTCGTGTACTTCACGAACATCGAGTGGAGCGGCGGCGAGCGGCTCTTCACGTGCGTGATTCCGGTCAAGGGAGCGCCGTTCTTCGTGTGTCCCGCCTTCGAGGAAGACCGCGCGCGCGAGCAGATCGCGCTCGGCCCCTTCGACGGCACCCCCGATGTCCGGACGTGGCACGAACATCAGAGTCCCTATCAGCTCGTGGCGGAGGGGCTGCGCGATCGCGGCATCGCGACCGGCCGGCTCGGCATCGAGGAGACCGTGAAGTACGTGTTCAGTGACGGCGTTGCCATGGCGGCGCGGGGCGTGACAGCGGTCAGCGGCACCCCCGTGACCTCGGGATGCCGGAGCATCAAGGATGCGCACGAGCTCGAGCTGATGCAACTGGCCTCCACGGTGACGCTGAAGGCCTACGAGGCGGCCTACAGGGCGTTGAAGGAAGGTATGACCCAGGACGATGTCGCGCGACTCGTCGCCGCGGCCCACGCGCGCCTCGGGTTCTCGGGCGGCGCGGGCGTTCAGACCGGCAAGTACTCGGCCTTGCCACACGGCTCGATCCAGCCCCAGGTGATTCGCGAAGGGACGATCCTCCTCATCGATGGCGGCTGCAATATCGGCGGGTACCAGTCGGATCTGAGCCGGACCTTCGTGCTGGGAAAGGCCACCGACAAAATGAAGCGGGTGTTCGAGATCGAGCGAAAAGCGCAGGACGCGGCCCTGGCGGCCGCCAGACCTGGCGTCGCGTGCGAGAACGTCGACGCGGCGGCTCGCAAGGTCATTGTCGACGCCGGCTACGGCCCGGACTACAAATATTTCACCCACCGTGTCGGCCATGGGATCGGCATGGACTGGCACGAGTGGCCGTATCTCGTGCGCGGCAACACGGTGCCGCTCGCGCCCGGCATGACCTTCAGCGACGAACCTGGGATCTACATCCCTGAGGAGTTTGGTGTCCGCCTCGAGGACGACATGGTCATCACCGAGGACGGCGCGAAGCTGTTCACCCCGCAGTCGGAGTCGCTCGAAAAGCCATTCTAACGGCCGTAGGCGCCGCGCCTGATGCGCGCGCGGATGCGCAGGAGCTCCGTCGCCATCCCGACGCTGTCGCGCACGAGGCTGACGCGCGACTCCTCACGGTAGTGCCACTCGATCGGCACCTCGTCGATGCGCAGTCCGCGCAGGCGGGCAATGGACAGCACCTCGAGATCGAAGGCCCACCCCTCGACGGTCACGTGCGGAAAGATCGCGTCGGCAGCCGGCCCCGTGAACATCTTGAAACCGCACTGCGTGTCGGAAAAATCAGCCACCAGCGCCAGCCGGACGAGGGCGTTGAAGCCCCGCCCGACCAGATGCCGCAGGAGCGGCTCCCCGATCCGTCGCGCGCCAGCCCCTTCACGGGTGCCGATCGCGACGTCAGCGTCGAGAGACGGCGGCATGAAGCGGCCGATCTCTCGCGCCGGCATCGAGAGGTCCGCATCGCACAGGAAGCGGTAGGCCGCACGCGTGGCTAGAAAGCCCGCCCGCACCGCGCCCCCCTTGCCGCGATGCGGTTCCTGCTGCAGCCGCACGCGTGGCTCGGTCCGCGCACACCGCTCGACCAACCGGCTCGTGTCGTCGCTCGATCCGTCGTCTACCACCCGGATCTCCCAGTCCCACTCGCGCGAGCGCAGGTAGCCGCAGAGCTCCCCCAGCGTGGCTTCGATGCGCGACGCTTCGTTGAACGCCGGAATGATCACCGCGAGGGTGGGGTACGCCTCCATGATCATCGCCGCGGCTCGGGCCGCGCCTCGTCGCATGCCCCGTACGGTCCAGGAAGAAGCACGAGGATGCCGGGCCGGCTGACCGCTGGCGGCAGCGTGACGTCAGGGCCGACGCGCTCGAGGAACGCGCTGTAGCTCGCTCTCTCGATCACGACGGGGGCCTCCTGGCCCTGAACGAACAAGGCCGCGCGCAGGCGTGCATCGTCTACCGCCGGGTCGAGCCAGCCGCCGCCGCGAAGATAGTAGAAGTACGAATGGAGAAAGCCCCCCGACACCGGGGAGTACCGATCCACGACCGCTTCACCGCGAGCCCGGCGCGCCTCGTCGACGTCGCGCAGGCACGCGCCCAGCCGTTCGAGCGGCCTCCGGTCCACGCGGAGCGTGTGCAGGTTCTCGGCGTAGGCCGCCAGCGGGACGGGGACGAGCCCGGCCAGCGCGAGCACGACCGCCCCCGCCGCGGCGGTCCGCACACCTCCAGCCAGCGCCGCGCACGCGATCGCCACCAGCAGCGGTCGCACGATCGAGGCGTTGCGAAACAGCAGATGCCCGCCGGCTTCCAGGCGGACCGAGCCGGCAATCGCGGTCCACAGCGCGAGGAGGCCGGCTCCGACCATGAGGGCTGTCGCGGCCACCCGGATCCCTGGAGAGACCGCCGGTTCGAACGCGGCCACCCGGATCCACAGAGGGGCCGACAGGCGCGCCAGGTGGCCCGCGATCCACGCCGCGCCATAGCCGGCCGCAAGGGCCAGCGGCGGCAGGAACGGATACAGGTAGTGATACAGCTTCGAGCTGCCAAGTGAGATCAGCAGGAGCGGCAGCGCCAGCCAGAGCAGCACGACCATGCCGTCCGCCCTCCTGCGCCGGATGGTCTCGGCGCCCAGGACGATCAGACCCACGCCCACCCACAGCGCGCTGCCCCCGTCGACAAACGCCCCGTACGCCCTCGTCACGTAAAAGTGCCACGGCTGCAGGTGGCCCGGGTCGGCATACGCGGTGAAACGCGTGTACACGTGCTCCCCGAACATTACGTTCCAGAGCGTGGCTCCGTGCGCGAGGTGCTGGTAGACGAACCATGGGATCACAGCCGCCGCAACACCCGCTGACGCGAGCGCCCACTGCCTGCGGTCGGCGATGAACTGGCGCCGGTGCGGGCCGACGAGCACCACGCACACCGCCAGCACCGCCGGCAGGAAGAGCGCCGCGACGAACTTCGTCATGAAGCCCAGGTAGAAGCACGCGGCGATCGCCGCGACGTGGATGTGCCCGCGACCTGCGGCCCCCGTCCAGCGCAGATAGTGGTACACGCCCCCGCAGTAGGCCAGCACGAGGGCCGCATCCATGTTGGTGCTGCGCAATCCATGGTCGAAGATCAGCGGACGGTGCGCGAACAGCACGAGGACGGCGACTGCTCCGCAGAACGAACCGGAGAGCCTCCGCCCGATCAGGAAGACGTAGACAAACGCGATCGCACCGAAGAGCGCGTCCCAGACCCGAAGGCCGAACGCGTCGTACGGCAGAAGGCCCAACCGAATCGGCAGGGCCACGATCCAGAACTTCAGGTGCGGTTTCTCGAGAAAGACGACGTCGTTGGTGGGACTGCTGAGCGGCGACACCCAGTCCCCTGAGCTCAGGATAGATTCGACGGCGTACGCGTAAATGGCCTCGTCGTTATCGAGGTCGGTCGACTGGAGACCGAGGAAAAGGGGAAAACAGAAGGCGACGAGAACGAGCGGCAGTGAGAGGTGTGTCAGTCCTTGACGCACGTCACGAGCGACCACAGCCGCGGCACGTTGACTTTTTCAATGGACACCGGCTGCAGGTTCGCCTGGGCGAGGAATGCCGGCAGGTCGAGGTCGGCCTTGAAGCCGATGTGAATGGTGTAGGGCGAGATCGCGCGCTCGACACGCGACAGGACGGCGTTGGGGCTGAGAAAATGGTTGAGAAAAATGATGCGGCCGCCCGCACGGCAGACACGGTGCATTTCCTGCGCGACCTTGACCGGATCCGGAACGACGCTGATGAGGTAGGGCGCGTAGACGATATCGAACGAGTTGTCGGCAAATTTGAGGTCGGCGGCGTCCATCTGCAGGAGCTTCGTGTTCCGCATGTTCTTGCGGGCCGCACGTTCGCGCGCCTTTTCCAGCATCGCCTCCGAAAAATCGATCCCGGTGATGGCGGCGTCGTTCGGATACAGAGAGAGGTTGATACCGGTCCCGACGCCCACCTCGAGCACGCGTTCCCCTGGCTTGATGCTCATCCGCTCGATCGCCCGGAGGCGGCCGGGGTGGAGCGTGGGCCCGAACACCACGTCGTAGACCTTCGCCATTTTGTCGTAGACACCCTCGACAAAGTGGTTTTCAACCGGCGTTCCGGACAGCGCGCGCGTGGCGGCGTCGGACCCGGAGACGAGGTCGTCTTGATGCTCAGCTTTACGGTCGAATAAGGACATAAGCAGGTTCGTGACTATAACCCGTCGTCATACAAGTAACAAGCCAGCTCGGCTCCGGGTAGTGGGCTCCTTTGAAAAACAGGACTGCATAACATAAATGGTTAGAACGTCTGGTCTGGGTCCGGCTTGTCGAAGTCCAGCCGCTTGCGCTCCGGGCCTTTCGTCGTGGCCTTCGGCGCCTTCTTGAACGTCGTGCTCGTCTGGATCGGTGGCCTGTCAATCGTCTTCCCGGTCAACAAATCCTCAACCGTGATGATCTGAAGCCGTGCGTGCTTGCCCCAGGGCGACGTGTAGAAGCCCGCTGACGCGGCTTCCTTCCGCATCAGGCCCGTTGGTTCCTCCAGGCTGATGAGCACGCCTATATCGGCCTTCTCGCGCTCCAGCACGCCTCGCAGATCGCGGACGTACGTCGCGTGGAGCTTACCGGCCTTGACGGACAGCACGATCTGTTTCGTCTGGCCCGGTCCTTCGTGGAAGTAGATCCGCCCGTCGATGCCCTTGTCAGCGCCCTTCTTCTGTTCTACCGGACGCGCGCCGACCAAGCCGAGTGCCCACCACTGGAACTGATAGGGATCGTCAGCAGCGAGCCTCGCCGCGTCGGGCAGCGACACGGGCTCACCGATGACTTCGTAATCCACCGCTCCGGCAAAGGTGTCGGTTAGCCTGCCGCGAATGAGGGTGATGGCGAGGTTTGTGATGTCGATCCCGATCCACCGCCGATTGAGCTTCTGTGCGGCAGCGATGGCGGTTCCGCATCCGCAGAATGGATCCAACACCGTCGCGCCTTCGTGGCTGCTGGCTGCGATGATTCTCTCAAGCAGGGCTTCCGGCTTCTGCGTCGGGTAGCCGAGTCGCTCACTTGCCTGCGAGTTGAGCGGAGGAATGTCGATCCAGACGTCACCGAGCGGCTTTCCCCGTTGCTCGTCCAAGTACCGCTTGAATCGTGGAACACCCCCAGGCTTCGGCTGGACTACAAGTCCGCGGTCGTAGGCGGCCTGCATGCGGTCCTTCGTCCAGCGCCACACGCGCGTGACCCCTAGAAACTCGTATGTTGGGGCGGTCAGGGTTGGGATTCAGCAGGCTGGTCAGCTGATACCGCCGCCCGGTTCCATCCCTCTGTCCGTACTTCTCCAGCGTTTTCGCATCAAGATCGTTCAGATCGTACGGCTGACACATCACGTCCGGGTTCCAGACGCTATCGTCGGTTTTCTGGTAACTGAGAATGACGTCGTGGTTGTCGGGCAGGGCTCGCGTCGTGAGCCCCTTCGATAGCGTGCGCTGCCAGATAATCTCGTTCCGAAAGTTGTCGACGCCGAACACGGCATCCATGAGCAGCTTCAAATAGTGGCTGGCAGCCGGGTCGCAGTGCAGGAACACGCTCCCGGTAGACTTCAACACCCGGCGAAGCTCCACCAAGCGCGGTGCCATCATGGCGAGATAGGCCATCATGTCGGACTCGCCGAGCAGCGACCGAAACGCCTGCATCGCTTGCGATGTGCGCCCGCCAGCTTCAACGACTTCCTCAAAGGCGCGGGCCGCGTCCTCGTTCCACTCCCATGTGTCCTCAAACGCCTTGATCTGAGAAGCGGCTCGCGCCCCGTCCTTCTCAGCAAACAGGACGTTGTACGAGGCGTTGGAGTTGAAGGGGGGATCGAGGTAAACGAGATCGACGGATTCATCATCGACGTGTCTCCGGAGCACGTCGAGATTGTCGCCGTAGTACAGCCGGTTCATGGGCCGGATTGTAGTCCGCGCGCCTTCTCAGTTACGCGGCTTTTTTTGACTCGGATGCGATGAGCAGCGCGACCAGATCGGACACGTCGAACAGATGATCCGTCACGCCAGCAGCCATTGCCGGCGACACGCGCAGCGTGCTGTGAATCTTGATGAAGTTGTACGCGAAATAGTTGATGGCGACTGCCGCCATGTGATTCTCGATCTTCCGGCTAAAGCCGTTCGACAACCGCGTGTATCGGCGCATCGTTGTGCGAACGGTCCAATTCTGTCGCTCCACGAACGACGTGCTGATGTGCTCTGGATCAGGACGGCCAGTGATGACAGTCGGCACTGCGCCGATGCACGACGCGGGGCTGTAGCGGCGCTCATTCTCCTGCTCGTGCCCGTAAAGTTTAACCAACATGGCGTAGTCGATGTCCGCACCAAACGCCGATTCGACGGCTTCCAGGTACGGCCGATGCCCGTCGCTGGTCAACTGCACGCGGTGCCTGAGCCGAGAGGCAAGATCCGCGATGAACTCCTGTGCGTCTGAGGCATTGCGCGAGCCGAGCATCACGCACGGGACGATCTTCGTATCCGCATCGATCGCAACCCACAGCCAAATGTCGCCAGCGCCGGGCACCTTGTCCGCGATCTTCGTCGTGACGTTCTTCTGCTTGCAGTAGTTGAATCCCCACAGCTCATCGACCTGAATCCGTCGGCACGTCAGATTGCGGAACACGCGGTTCTGATACTCGGCCGCGACTTCGCCCGCTTCGACCAGCAGCCGCGAGACGGCCTTTTTTGACACGCCGGTCAGGCGGACGGTCGAACGGATCGAGCAGCCTTCAATCAGGCAATTCAGGACGGTTGCGCGGGTCGTGGCGTTCAGGCGATTCATGATGTCCGTATACTACTAAAGCCGCTTTGGTATGTCAAGAGAATTGGACTTGTAGTTTCCATGTCAGCCGCGTTAACCAGCATAGCGCAGCTGCTATGGTTCGTGGGCATGCCTGCTAATTTTCAGCTTGCGTTCTTGGTTTTGCTGTAGAATGGGCGGGAAGGTCGGGCCAGATCGGTTTCCGTTTTCTCCTAGCCGGGAGCGAAACCGATCTGGACCCTGTAACACGGGAGGTGGAACATGAAAATAGTCTAAGCGCCCGGTAAGGGCGCCTAGGCCGTTCGTCTGTTGGGACGGGAGCAATCCCGTCCCGCCCTAGGCCCGCGCTGTTTTGGAGTGTACCACAGGACGTAGTTGGAGGGGGTGTTTTATGGCCACAGATAAGCCTCAACAGGACGCCTTCCTGGCCGCGATTGAAGCCAAGATCGCCGCCTGGACGGCGGTGGCTGACAGCTATCGCGCAGCAGTTTCGTTTGATGGCCCGCTCAGCGACCCTGGCGGGAACGTCGCCTTCGTGGCTAGCGTGGCTGGCGTTGGACGCCTTCAAGGGCATGATCTGCCTGTCGGCGTGTTCCGCGCCAAGAGCCTTAAGGAAGCGATTCCAATTTATCTCGGCGCGGTCCGGCGGAAGCAGACCAACAAGGAGATCGCGCTCGGACTCCAGGCTGGCGGGTTTCCAACCACGGCAGAGAACTTCGAGGCGACAGTCAACACGGCCTTGTATCGGCTGAAGAACGAAGGTGTGCTCCTGCGGTTCCCAGATGGATGGGATCTGGCCTCATCTTACCCTGACAATCTTCGGGGGCGGCTCGAGAAGGACGGCAAGCCGCGCGGTGGTCGGCCGAAGAAAACAGCAACGAAGCGCCGGAAGCCCACGCCGAAGCCCGACACCGAGGATCTGTCGGCAACCGGCTAGCGTTTCTTCTCGGCCACCTTAGCCCATCTGGCTGTTGCGGCCTTAAGGCCGAGGGCGCTTTTCTCAGGGTCCGTCATGGAGTCCATCCGGAGCTTGCCGCCAATCTTCCCGCCCTTGGCCCCGAGCTTCGCCATGTGCGCCTTGTACTGCACGGCGAAGTCGAGCGGGGACTGAGGGGCCGGCGCGGGCTCGGCCTGGACGCGGGCCATGTGCTCGGCCAGCATGGCGTGAGCGGCGCGATTGGGATCGATCGGGCGCTTAGGCTTGGCGGGCGCAATCGGCGTGCGGACGGGCTTTTTAACCGGCTTTGGCATACGGCCAGTATTGCACGGCTATCGGCTGCATAATCCGCAGGGACTATGCAAAGGAGCCCACTACCCGGCTCCGCTGCCGCGCCGTAGCGTCCTCGCGGTTACGGGCCTGCCCACCGTAGCGTCCTCGCGGAGGCGGGCTCAGCCGCGGGAGCACCCGGCGAGCGCGCGCATCACGCCGAGGCTGCTCTGCAGTGCGCCGGCCGCGGTGGAGATCTGCACCCCCTGCACGTGCGGGTGCACCTCCGTGGCGATCTCGCAGGCGATGGCCATGCCCTCCTCCGCGGCGCGCCCGTCGGCCTCCGCGACGCGCATGCGCTCGACCACGCGGTCGGGCACCCGCAGGCCCGGGACCTCGTTGGCCAGGAACTCGGCGTGACGCAGGCTTTCGAGCGGCGTAATGGCGGCAAGCACCGGGATCCGCACGGAGGCAATGCGCGCGAGAAACTCCACGAGGGCGCCGACGTCGAAGACCGGCTGCGTGATGGCGAACTCCGCGCCAGCCTTCACCTTGTAATGAAACCGGCGGATCTCTTCTTCGATGTTCGGGGCGCCCGGGTTCGCCGCCACGCCGACGTGAAAGGCCGTCGGCGCCCCGATCGGCTGACCGCCGATATCGAGCCCCTGGTTGAGGCGCGTGACGACGTTCGTGAGGCCGATCGAGTCGACATCGAATACGGCGGTCGCGTCAGGGTAGTCCGCGGCGTGCGGCGGATCGCCGGTGACGAGCAGCACGTTGCGGATCCCCATCGAGTGCGCGCCCAGCAGGTCTGACTGCATCCCGAGCAGGGTCCGGTCGCGGCACGCGTAATGGAGGACCGCCTCGATCCCGGCCTGCTGCTGCACGATCACGGATGCGGAGAGCGCGCTGATCCGCGCACGCGCGCGCGGGCCGTCGGGAATGTTCGCCAGGTCGACACCGCTGCTGCGCAGTTCCCGCGCCTGCTCGATCAGCGGCTCGGCGCCGTGGCCGCGCGGCGGCACGAGCTCCACGGCGACGACGAAGGTGCCGCGCGCGAGCGCCGCGGCCATCCGTGACTTGTCGGCCCGCGCGACGACCTGCACCTGCGGCGCGACCGGCCGCGGCGCCGCCTGTTTCTCGCGCGCCTTGCCCGCCGGCGCCAGCGCACGGACCGCCATCTTGATATGACGGATGTGCTCGGGTGTCGTCCCGCAGCACCCGCCGACCAGGCTCACGCCGTGGGTGATGAACCGGCGCGCGTAGGACGCCATGTATTCGGGGGAGCAGAGGTAGATGTTCCGCCCTTCGACCTCCCGGGGGCGGCCGGCGTTTGGCTGGGCCGCGAGTTTGACGGTCGCGATCTCGGAGATCCGCTCGATCGTTTCGAGCATCGCCGCAGGCCCGACGCTGCAGTTGACGCCCACCACGTTCGCACCGAGCTGTTCGAGCTCGGGCACAAAGGTTTCCGGGGCGGCGCCGTCGAGCGTGTTGCCGTCCTCCTCTGTCGTCACCTGCGCGACGATGGGCAGGTCGCACAGGCTCCGTACCGCGCGGATGGCGGCGCCGATTTCGTTCACGTCGCGGAAGGTCTCGAGGATGAACAGGTCGACGCCTCCCTCGAGGAGCGCCGCCGCCTGCTGCCTGAAGTGCTCTTCGGCCTCGTCCACACCGGTCTTGCCCCATGGCTCAATGCGGATGCCGAGGGGCCCGATCGCGCCACCGACGTACGCCTGCTCGCGGGCCGCATGCCGCGCGATGCGCGCCCCCTGCAGGTTGATCGCATGGGTGCGGTCGGCCAGGTCGAAGGCACCGAGCTTGATCCGGTTGGCGCCGAAGGTGTTCGTCTCGATGAGGTCCGCGCCGGCGCGCACATAGGCCTGGTGCACTTCGGCGACCAGGTCCGGCTGCGTCAGGTTGAGCTCATCGAACGAACGGTTCAGGAAGATCCCCTTGCCGTACAGCATCGTGCCCATGGCCCCGTCACAGACAAGGACGCGATCGTTGAGGGTCTCGAGGAATGGAGGCCTGGCCAAGCCTCTATTTTACGACGGCAAGTGCTGATATTTCAACGTGTTCCGGTCAATCAGCAGGTAGGAGGTGGACACGAGGTCGAGGCAGATGGACGGCACCCCCTGGGCAGTTCCGGCGACAAACGTGTGGTGATGTCCGAAGAGGTGCAGTCGAGGCTTCATCGCGTCGAGGATCTCGTTCAGCGGCGTCTTGCCGGCGTCGATCCCGCGATGCACCCGGAACGGGCGCGGGGCCTCGTGCGACAGAAACACATCGACGGCGCGCATGGCCTTGCACGCGTCCACTTCCTCCCGGACGAAATGGCGACGCCGGTCCGCAAGTGCGGTGGCCTTCGCGGAGCTTTTCGTGGGATGCGGCAGGTCGGCCGCGGCCACGTCGTACATCGTTGGCGCAAAGGTGCCGCCGAGGCCGGCCACGGCCAAGCCACGGATCAGGATCCGTTGTCCGTTGGGGATGTAGTGCAGGTTAGCGCAGACCCGGCCTGTGAGGCCGGGCGCGTCCCAGTCGGCAATCGCGTCGAAATTCTCGTTGTTGCCCTTGATCCAGTGGAGCGGTGCGGGCAGCGCTTCGTAGCCCCCGTCAGCGGTAGCGAGATCCCCGACACACAGCCAGGACGGCACGTCGTCGCCATGCCGTTCCATGATCCGCCGCGCGGTCTCGAAGTCGCCGTGGATGTCGCCGAGAACCCCGAAGATCACTCAGCTTGTCTTCACTCGGCTTTGGCGATCTCGGCCGGGACGAGCAGGTCCGTCTTGTCCCAGATGAAGTCCTTGTTGCTGTAGACGGCCAGCTCGTAGTCCTTGCCCATGAAGATCGCCGACACCGGACACGCTTCTTCGCACATGCCGCAGAAGATGCAGCGCGTCTTGTGGATCTGGTAGACGCTCGCGTACCGCGGGCCCGCCTGCACCGTGCCGTCGTTCTCCGCCGCCTCGAGATAAATCGCGTCCGCCGGACAGGCGACCGAGCACAAGCCGCACGCCACGCACTTTTCCAGCCCGTTTTCGTCGCGCATCAGCACCTGCTTGCCGCGCATCTTCGGAAAGACCGGAATCTTCTCGTCGGGATAATTGACCGTGATCGGCTTCTTGAAAATGTGTTTGAACGTCGTCGCAAAGCCGACAATGAAGGGTCGAATCATGGGGCAAGCATATCAAATTGGTCCACGGGCGAGCTGTGCCAGCCCCGACACACGCGGCTTGCCGATCTCACCACGGAGACACAGAGATCCACGGAGCTCTTCTCGTTGAGCCGACTGGCGTCCAAGACCTGAGAACCGGCCGACGCATTCTTCAGCACGTGTTTCACCGCCTGGATGACCAGAGCGGGGTCGTCACGTTGAATATTGTGGCCGACCGATCCAGACACGATGAGCAGGCCATTCGATGACGACAGTGCCCATTCACCCTGACGCGCGATCTGGAGACGAACCAGCGCGCCGTCGCTCTTCAGTCGCCCTGGCGGACTGGCTACTATGACCGCAACTGGCATGCCTGAATCCGGGTGCAGCGACCGCGCCTCGGCGTAGTCGTTCAGCATGTTGGCTGAAACCTGTTCGTACTCTGCCCGGAGGCCCGGGGGCGTGTCCGGCGGTATCGGCGGTAGAGTCGGCGGCTCCAACGCGCGCTTCCGCTCGGCCTCCGGCAATACCGCAGCCCGTTCCTCACGGGTAGCCGGATCGAGAGCGTCCAGATAGACGAAGCCCGCCACTTCGCCGGGATACGCGTGCGAGAAGCCCCGGATCAAGGCCCCGCCCCACGAAGCACCCACCAGAACATACGGCGGGGGGATTCGCAATGCTTCCAGCAGATCGTGCAGGGACTGACTGACACGCCTGATGGTCGGGCGGACAGTATCAGGTTCCGACTGCCCTACTCCCCGCCGGTCGTAGGCCACGACAGGCGCAAGTTGAGCGATTCCAGCAACCACCTCAGGCGTCCACCGATCGAGTCCCGCACCCGCTCCGGCTTCGAGGATCACGACCGGCTGCCCGGGCTTCCGCTGGTCGATGCCCGTAAGCCACACGCGCATGGCGCGGCCTTTGACATTCACGATCTGCGTAGGGCGTGGCGGCGATGGGACCTGTGCCACAACTGCGGGCACGGAGATCATTTCGGCGACAACAGTCCCCACAACAATAAACGTCAAGAGAGTGCGCTTTGACATGGAAACTTAGACACCGGTGTTGTGAAATCCGCTCGGCTCTCACGTCGCCACAGAGATCCAAGGAGCTCTTGTTCAATGAGCGACTGGCGTCCAAACCAGACAACCGCCGAGGGCGCGAAGGACGCGGAGAGGCATAGAGTTAATGTCTCAGCGCCCTCCGCGTGCTCCGCGGTGCATCCGTGGGCGACGTGACTCTCCCCGTTGCTATACTTACGCTGCCCGTCTTCGCGGATACCGTACGGGCGCCACACGCAAAACAGAATGCCCCAGACGACCAAGGCGCTGTCGGCCGAATATTTCCTGCTGACGACGTTGATCGTGCAGGTGGCGGTGGCGGCGGTGCTGTCGACGATGCTCGTGCGGTTCCCCTGGTTCCGCCGCATCCTCCTGACCGAACGCCGCGACTGGCCCGAGCGCCTCGTGTTCGCCGCGAGCATCGGCATTCCCCTCGCGGCCGGCGTTGCGGTCCGCCTGCTGCTCAAGTTCCAGCCATCCGACCTCACCCTGCCGGGAGCGTTCCTGGCCGGACTGATTGCCGGGCCCTACGCCGGGGCCATCGTGGGATCGATGGTAGGTCTGACGGCCCTGGCCGGCGGGGAGTGG
>DATLXP010000197.1:0-4452 GCA_035575695.1 Vicinamibacterales bacterium | reverse complement strand
CTCGTGACCGACGGCACGCTGCCGTTGCTGGGCGTCAGGCCGGTGCTCGGGCGTCATTTCGCAAAAGAGGACGACACCCCCGGGGCTCCCGACCGGGTGATCCTGGCGTACGCCTACTGGCAGCGAAAGTTCGGCGCTGATCCCTCGGTCGTCGGGAAGGCGATCACGATCAACGGCACGACCAGTGAGATCATCGGTGTGCTGCCGCAGGGGTTCCGCTTCCTCGACCGCGATCCCCAGCTCGTCATGCCGTTCCGATTCGACCGGGCCAAGGTCCACGCCGGCAACTTCAGCTACCAGGGGGTCGCGCGGTTGAGGCCTGGCATCACGGTGACGCAGGCCAACGCGGACGTCGGGCGCATGATCCCGCTCGTCATCGAGCGGTTCACGCTCCCGAAGGGTTTCAGCAAGGAGATGTGGACGGACGCGAGGATGGGACCCCTGGTGGCGCCGCTGTCGGAAGAGGTGATCGGCGACGTCGGCCAGACGCTCTGGATCCTGCTCGGCACCGTCGGTCTCGTGCTGCTGATCGCGTGCGCCAATGTCGCGAACCTCTTTCTCGTCCGCGCCGAAGGACGGCAGCAGGAGCTCGCCATCCATGCCGCGCTCGGCGCCAGCTGGAAGCGCATTTCGTGGGAGTTGTTGTCGGAATCACTGACGCTGGCGGCGATCGGCGGCGCGACGGGATTGCTGCTTGCCTACGGCGCCATCCGCGCGCTCGTCACCATCGCGCCGGAAGGGTTGCCCCGCCTGAACGAGATTGCCATCGATCCGGTCGTCATGCTCTTCACCGTGGGCATTTCGCTGCTGGCCGGCCTTCTCTTCGGTCTCATACCGGTCATCAAGTTTTCGAAGCCGCACCTGGCTGGTGCGCTCAAGGAAGGGGGCCGGCTCTCGAGCGCAGGCCGCTCGCGTCACCGCGCGCGCAATACGCTGGTCGTCGTCGAGATCGCACTTGCGGTGATCCTGCTCGTCGCCTCCGGGCTGATGATCCGGACGTTCCAGTCGATGCGGCGTGTGGAACCTGGCTTCACGAAGCCGGAGGAGGTGCTCACCCTGCGCGTCGCGATTCCACAATCGCTGATCAAGGACGAGGTGCAGACGGCCCGGACGCACGAACAGATCGCCCGGCGGATCGAGCAGGTCCCCGGCGTCACGTCGGTAGGGCTCGTCTCGTCGATCACCATGGACGGCCAGGACAGCAACGACCCGATCTTCGTCGAAGACTTCCCCACGCCTGAAGGACGCATCCCGACGATCCGTCGCTTCAAGGGGGTTGGGGAGGGTTATTTCAAGACGATGGGAAACCCCGTGGTCGCCGGGCGCGCCATCGACTGGAACGACATCTACACGGCCGCGCCCGTCGTGATGGTGAGCGCCAACCTGGCGCGGGAGTATTGGAAGGACCCCGCGCTCGCGCTCGGACGCCGCATCCGGCACACGCCGTCCAGCCCGTGGCGCACGATCGTCGGCGTGACCGGCGATGAGCGGGACGATGGCGTCACCAAGCCGGCGCCAACCATCGTGTACTGGCCGATGGTTGTCGATCAGTTCTGGGACGAGGGGCGGACGGTCTACCGCACCATGAGCTATGCCATCCGCAGTCAGCGCGCCGACTCACCCACGCTCCTGAAAGAAGTGCAGCAGGCCGTCTGGGCGGTCAATGCGAGCGTGCCGGTGGCGGGAGTTCTGACGCTCGACGACATTCGCGCAGAATCGATGGCGCAGACCTCGTTCGCGCTGGTCATGCTGAGTATCGCGGCCGGCGTGGCGCTGCTCCTCGGCGTCGTGGGCATCTACGGCGTCATCTCCTACATCGCCACGCAGCGGACGCGGGAGATCGGCATCCGTATCGCGCTCGGCGCCGCGCAGCGGGACGTCCGGAGACTCTTCCTCCGGCACGGTCTCATGCTGAGCGGCATCGGCATCGTGGTGGGCGTGGCGGGTGCGGCGGCGCTGACGCGCCTGATGGCCACGATGCTGTTCGGGGTCAGCGCACTCGACTGGGTGACGTATCTCGCGGTGGCTGGAGGGCTGGGCCTGACCGCTGTCGTCGCCAGCTACGTCCCGGCCATGCGAGCGGCGCGGATCGATCCGGCGGTCGCGCTCAGGTGGGAGATCTGAGGCACGTGCGATGTGCGACGTGCTACGTGCTTACGTGCGATGTGCGCGGACGTGCGACGTGCACGTGCGGACGTGCGACGGGCACGTGCGGACGTGCGGACGTGCGACGTTGCTGTAGAGCGGAAGCCTTCGGATCCCCACCGGCATCGAGACCATCGGCGTCACGCCGCCAGCCTCACGCACCAGGAGCGCCGGCACGTGTCGCGCGCTTCATCGCGGCGCATGAATCACGCCGGAAGCGGGCCTGGAGCACACGGACGATCGGCTGGCCGACCCTCGCAAGAGTGGCGTACGGCCAGGACGCCGCGCGGATTCGATACATGACTTCCTCGGTCCGTGGGTCGATGAACACCTCGAAGAGCTCTTCGCCCGCCTCCGCGTGGTTCGTCAGCGTTCCGTAGGCGAAGCCGAACCTCGCGGGATCATCCAGGCCGCCGACGGTATACACAACCCGGCAGCCATTCAACGACCAGAACCCCAGGTGGCTGATCAGAACGGCCACCACGGTTCCGACGATGACGGGGGCGTTCCGGGGGAACGCCTCGACCCAGCCAAGATCGAACTGCTTCCACGCCATCAGTGCGGATCGCGCTCGCCCGAAATCCGCAGTGCCACGTCCGACGGCGACGATGGCCTCATCGAGGTCCTTTCGCACCATCTCCGGCCCCACGATTCCCGTCGGGTCGTACGAGAGCGGCAGGTCCTGCGAGACACGAAGGAACCGATCGATGGTCTTCCGGGACGGACGGCGAGCCAGAAACATGAGGTCCTCAGGCCGAGACCGGGTTGCCGAACAAGGCGTCGCGAACGAGGCCGTCGACGGACAGCACGAACCTGCGAACGGATGACACGCGCAGGGCAAGTGCCGCCGTCGGCAGGATGTGCTGCGTCAGGGAGACGAGTGCCGCGGTCGCGCGCTGGCTCGCGCTCTTGTCGAGCAGCCACCAGAGCAGCACCGCCAGATGAGCGAGATACAGCAGCCGGCCCAGGGCTTCTGCCAGGGGCGGCTTCGGTGCATCGCTCGATCCGGCAACCGCGTCTTTGAACACGCGCTGCACGCGGAGCCGCGAGAAGGCGGTGCCCGCCGAAAAAATGCCCTCTTCGGGATCCCCCACCAGAATCGGTGTCAGCGCCCGCAGCGCCACGCGATGCGGTTCGAGCACGTCGAGACTGACGTTTACGGCGAAGATGAAGCGGTCCCGCCATTTTCCGCGAGGCATGTCAGCCGCTTGCCGCGCGTATGCCGAAGACAGTTCGTCATAGAGCGCGATGACGACCGCCTCCTTGCTGGGAAAATAGCGATAGAGGAGGCCGACGCTCACCCCAGCCGTCTTCGCGATGTCCCGAAGCGTGGTCGCCTCGTACCCGCGTGCGGCGATCAGCTGCATGGCCGTGGCATACAGGTGTTCCCTGGTTGCGGCGCCCTGTGGCGTCTCACCCCGTGGACGCCCCCGTTTGCGCGGCTTGACATTATCAATAAACATGTTCATTAATATTAGGACATGTTGGTCAACAGCGCAACTGCCCTCTCTGTCACGACTCGGCCCATGAAGGTGGTTATTCCGGGCGGATCCGGACAAGTCGGGACGGTGCTGGCCCGTGCATTTCATGGCGCCGGGCATGATGTCGTCGTTCTGAGCCGTCGTCCCGACGCCCGTCCGTGGCGGGTCGTGGCCTGGGACGGCGCGACCCTGGGCGGTTGGCAACGCGAGATCGACGGAGCCGATGTCGTGATCAACCTGGCCGGCCGTAGCGTCAATTGCCGCTACACACACGCGAATCGGGAAGAGCTCCTGCAATCGCGCGCGTTGTCGACGCAGGTCGTCGGGCAGGCGATCGCGCAGGGGGCGCGCCAACCGCGCGTGTGGTTGCAGGCAAGCACGGCCACGATCTATGCCCACCGATACGACGCGGCGAACGATGAGTACTCGGGGATTCTCGGTGGCCGCGAACCGGGCGCACCTGACACCTGGCGATTCAGCATCGACGTCGCGAGTGCATGGGAACGTGCCTTCGATGAAGCCATTACCAATGGCACTCGAAAGGTGGCGCTTCGATCAGCAATGACGTTGAGTCCGGACGCTGGAGGCGTGTTCGACACACTCCTGGGACTGGCGCGCTTCGGCCTCGGCGGCCGTGCCGGTGACGGCCGGCAATTCATTTCGTGGATTCACTACGAGGACTTCATCGAAGCGGTCCGCTGGCTGATCGACCGCGATGACATCGACGGCGCCGTGAACGTCGCGTCGCCGAATCCCTTACCGAACGCGGACTTCATGCGGGTGCTTCGTCAGTCGTGCGGCCTGCCGTTCGGCCTGCCGCTCAACC
>DATLXP010000196.1:0-4018 GCA_035575695.1 Vicinamibacterales bacterium | reverse complement strand
GCCCTGTGAGGGGGCGCGCGCAAGGATCGCCACGACGCCGGGGCGGCGGTGTTCATACCGGCGCGCCAGCCGCCGCGGGCTCACCCCGGCCGAATACATCACCATCAACAGCCAGTTCTGTCCCGTGCGCCGGAGCCACCCCTCCCGGTGCCATCGGCGTGCCGAGGTGATCATACGCAGCGACGACCGGTGCAGCCGGCCCGTTCGGCGCAGGCGGCGGACGAACTCGACGTCCTCCATCAACGGCATGTCCCGGTAGCCGCCCACCCGCTCGAAGAGCGCGCGCCTGACGAAGATGCCCTGATCGCCGTACGGGAGGCGGAACCATCGCGTGCGTTGCGCGGTTCCCCATTCGATGAGCCGCGCCCGCCACCCCGGCGCGTCGAGTGCGAATTGGAACGACCCGCCGACGATGTCGTGGGCGACCGACAGGCGAGTGACTTCGTCGAGCGCCCCTGGCGGGAGTTGCGAGTCGGCGTGAAGAAAGAGAAGCCAATCGCCGGTGGCGATGCGCGCTCCCGCGTTCATCTGGGCAGCGCGGCCACGGCTGCCCGCCACGATATGCACGCCCTGGCGGAGGCCGGCGGCCCGCGTGAGGTCGTCGAATTCGTCGGTCGTGGTTGCGACGACGATCTGAAGATCGGGTCGCTGAGGCAGGCTGTCGAGCAGGGTGAGGAATTGCGCCGTGTCGCGCCAGACCGGTATGACGATGGAGATGGCGTGGGACACTCCGAAGAGTGTCCCACGCGGAGCCGCCGCCCTACTTCGTCGAGAAACTCTTGAGAAGGGCGACCATGTCTTTCCGCTCGGCGGGTGATCCCAGGTAGAACGGATGCGGCGCGTTCGGGCCGCGCGATGGATTCAGGAGCGTCTCCAGGTCGGCCACCGTATCGTCATGCAGGAAGACCGGCTTGCGAGCCAGATCCAGGAGGAGCGGGAGCGCGGTGCCACGCTCCAGTTTGCGGATGCTGGCGTTGACCACCACCATTTTGTCGTCGAAGAAGCTGTCCACGGTGTTCAGCACGGGATTGAGCGGGGGTTCGC
This sequence comes from Vicinamibacterales bacterium, assembly GCA_035575695.1. Taxonomy (GTDB): domain Bacteria; phylum Acidobacteriota; class Vicinamibacteria; order Vicinamibacterales; family 2-12-FULL-66-21; genus JACDCA01. The sequence goes on along the minus strand of DATLXP010000196.1, from coordinate 2,974 downwards.
GCATGCCGAGCGTCACCGGGTTGTCACCGGGGAAGATCCGCTTCATCGGCACGATCATCGGTCCGACACGCGTGTCCTGATCGAGGTTATGGCAGGTCGTGCAGTTGGCCATGAACACCTTCTCCGCGCGCTTCCTGACGTCGTTGTCGATAGGCGCACCTTTCGGGGCGTCGAGACTGCTGAAGTAGGCGTTGAGATCGAGCAACTTCTTGTTGTCGACCCGCATGCCGAGCGGCCCACGCTCGTCTCCGGGCGTTGGCTTGCTCGAGATCTGCGTGTACGGATATCCGGTGACGTTGGTCGCGGCGAGGATCTTCACGTAGTCATCAGACGATCTCGTCGCCGGCCGCTCCCCCAAGCTTGTGCAGGAATGCACGTCCTCCTGGCGTCGTGATTCCTGTGAGATCCAGCAGGCCCGTGTAGACCAGGTTCGAGAAATTATCGAGCTTGCTGATCGCCCCTTCACTCCCCCACGGTGCGCTCAGCTTCGCCTCGAACATCGGCGTGATGTGCATCGGCGCACCGTTGCCGTCAAAGGCGTCGTCGAACATGCCGACCGGGTAGAACTCGGGATTGCTGAAGTAGGCGTCGAACTCGGCTTCGGTCGACTGCTCTGTCAGTCCTGTCGGCGCCCGGCCGATCGTCTTGCCCTTGTTGGCGGTGAGTGCGAGCTGGGCAATCGGGTACAGCGCCCGCGTGTTGGCCGCGATGGCGAATGTGGCCCCGATGTTCAGGAAGTGGGGGGTGAGGCCGTCGAGTCGCTTTCCGATCGTCCCACCTTTGGGCATCGAGTAGACCGATCCGTCGGTCATCGTGTGGCAGAAGGCACAGGACACGCCCATCTTGTCGCCGGCGGTGATGTCGATCTTGCCGTCCTTGTTCGTGTCCTTCGCGACCACGCCGATCACGGCACCGGCGTTCACGAGCGCGGCCGTGGTCTTCGGGTCGTTCAGCATCGGTGCCCGAGCGGGGCTGAGATCGGTCTTGAGCTCGGCTCCGATCGCCTTCTTCATGTCGTCGCTCAGTGCGTCGGAGTCGATCTGATACCCGGCCTTCAACGCGTCGATCGGCGTGAACTTCGCCGCCATGACACCCTGCGGCAACCGGGCTGCGTCGGTCCAGAAGGCCTCGTTCCCGAATGTTTCGTTCCGGAAGACGTCTCTGCCGGCCGTGGCATCGCCATTCTCGTGCTTATTTGGGTCGTCTCCGCTCTGCGATGGCCCCGACGACCCGCTCGACTGGTCGGCGCGCACGGGGGTGCCGGTGGTGGCTGCGCTCAGTGAGGCCACAAGCGCCAGCGCGGCAAGAGAGATCAGCGTGAGCGGTCTCGACAGAACCTGCGACAGACGGACGAACATATCGTGCACCTTTCTGAACTCCTGAACCAGCTCATCAGGGAGACTCGTGGGCGTCGCTTGTGTCGGGCAATGCCTCGAGCTAATACGCGCGCCCTCGGGTGTGCGGATGTTGTGACGTCGCGGGCGGGACATTGCACGGCCTATGGTTGATCGATTTGTTCGGTCGATTTGCTCGCGACCGAACCTCCATTCACAGGTGACTCATGTATCGCGCGCCTCTTTTCCTGGTAGTTGTTTTTTCTGCAAGCTTGATGTCGTTGCCCGGCTGCCGCCGGAAGGAGCAGGCACCGGCCTCCCCGCCGGCTCAGACCGCGGCACCGGTTCCATCCGCGCCGGTTCAGCCGCCCGCGCCACCGCCAGCGGCTCCGGCCGCGGCAGGGGACGCTGCCGTGCCGCCGCCGGTGCAGCCGATCGCGTCGACCGACGTCGACGCGCCGACGCCACTCACGGTCAAGTCGATCGTCGGCACAGGGATCAAGACGCGCGTGTCGTACTTCTACGGATTCGCGTCTGGCGCGGGCACGGTGACGCTCACCGGCACGGGCAAGAACGCGCCGTCGGCGATGTCCAACGCGCTGGGCGGCCCGAGCGTCGAGGTTTGTGCCGATGAGACAAATGGGCCATAATGGCCACATGGCCACCATGTCCGTTGCCGATGCAAAGAATCACTTTTCGGATGTGCTTCGCCGCGCCGAGTACGGCGGCGAACGCGTGGTCGTCGAACGTCACGGCAAGCCGGTTGCCGCGATCGTGTCCACCGACGACCTCCATCGACTGGAAGCGGCAGAGAATGCCGTGGATCTGCGCGACGCCCGAGCTGCACTTGCCGAAGCGAAGGAGCGAGGGACGATTCCTCTGGACACCGTTCTTCGGAAACACGGCTTAGATCATCTCCTCGTTCAGCAAGAACCGCCGGTGCCGCGTCCGCCGCGTGCTCGAACGAGCCGTCGCGCCGTCAAGCGTCCCCGTAAGCCGTCACGAAACCAGCGGCAACGGTAGACGGCTCGATGGCCGCGTACCGTGTCGTCGTAACGCCAGCCGCAGTGCGCCAACTCGCGAAGCTCCCCCGCCAGGCGCGAGAGATGGTCGCGGCGGCGCTCGTCACGCTCGGAACCAATCCGCGTCCTGTAGGATGCGTCAAGCTTGCCGGCCGCGACGACCTCTGGCGCATGCGCGTGCGCCAATACCGCGTGATTTATCAGATCCTGGATGCGGAGTTGATCGTCACGATCGTGAACGTTGGCGACCGCAAGGACGTGTACCGTTGAAATGAGGGCGCCGGCGCATCGCAATAGCTGAACAGAAGCCTGTGAAAGAAGGGTACCCGTCGGTCTTCCAAGAGCATCGCCGTCTGGCTTCGGAGTCAGTTTAGTCCTGCCAACGTCGAACATCGGCCGATCCCTGCCTGAAAACAATCAATAAAAAAGGCCCTCAAGCGACCTGACGGTCAACTGAGGGCCGATTCTATTGAAGTGTTTGGTCGGGGCGAGAGGATTCGAACCTCCGACCCCTCGGTCCCGAACCGAGTGCTCTACCAGGCTGAGCCACGCCCCGACAAGCGTGAACGGCTATTCTACCCTATCGTCGAGCAGCCTCTGAAATATCTTTCAGCCCCT
>DATLXP010000195.1:0-11485 GCA_035575695.1 Vicinamibacterales bacterium | reverse complement strand
CTGCCGCGTGTCGAGGACCTCGTCGAGCGCGTCATACGTTTTGCGGATGTCGAGCGGCGCTTTTTCGTCGTGCTCACGCAACGCCTTCAGGCTCGTGCGGATCGCGTTCTCGTCGGTCTGGGCCGCCTGCGGTCCTGCGAGAAGGCGGAGATCGTGCACGAGCCGGTTGCGAGCCTGCTGGCTCCTCCGCCGCGTCTCCTGCAGTGTCTTGAGCCGCGCGACAAACTGCCCATATTGCGCATCGGTCAGCTGCAGCGCATCCTGCGCCTGGACGATCGCGTAGGCATCGAGCATGCGGACGACTTCGCCGGGTGAGAGTATCGGCACCCCGCCACGACCGGCGCGTCCGGCCCGAGGGTCCCCCGGCTCCTGCGCCGATATCGGAGCCATGGCGACGCCGCCAATCGTCAACAGCAATGCGATCGTGTGCAGCATGTATGCCTCTACGCGCCCGTGCGCTTCAGTTCATTCTCGATCAATCGTGCGAGCTCCGCGAGCTCGTCTCCGGACAAACCCAACGCCACGCGTTCGGTCGATCCCGGCCGGGCGGCGAGCCCCTCGGCGCGCGCTTCGTCGTACCCCATGTCTTCAGCGGCTGTCCGCACGACCGCCCACGCGGCGTCCGCGTCGATGTCGTCCAGAGGGTCGTTGACCACCGGGTCGTCGCTCCGCGGACCATCGGCCTCCCGGACCACCGGCGCCGGCCCCGGCGAGAGTCGGACACTGTCCGCAGGGTCCTGGATCGACGTCGGGTTGTCCCCACCTCGAAATCCAATCGCCGCTGCGAAGATCACGACGACGGCTGCCACGAGCGCCGCACGGCGCGCGCCGAACAACCATCCGGTGATCCCGTGACGTTCGCCGTCCGGCACGCGCCGATCGATCCGCTCGTTCACGCGACGGCCGAAGTGATCCCAGAACAGCGGTGAGGGTTCCGGCGCGTGGTTCGCGGCGAGCATCGCCAGTGTCGATCCGATCGACACGAGCGCCGCGTGACACGTGCCGCAGGTGTCGACATGGGCCGCGCGTTCTGCCCCCAGCCCGCCGTCCAGCCACTCGATCAATTCCGTTTCGTTGAGGTGCGTCATGTGTCCAACAGCTTCTTCAGATTGGCCAGGGCGTGAAAAAAATTTGCCTTCACCGCGCCGACCGAACTCCCCAGGATCCCCGCGATCTGCTCGTGCGGGAGGTCGTGGTACGCGCGAAGGATCAGCGTCGCCCGCTGTTTCGGCGGGAGGCGCGCGATCGCGGCCCGGACCTCCACCGCGCGTTCCTGCCTGAGCACCGCCGCATCGGCGCGCTCCGACTTCGTATCCGCGCGCTCGACCTCGTCGATTCCTTCGAAGTGCGGCGTCTTGACCGCCTTCCTGTTCAGGCAGACGTTCACCGCGATCCTGTACAGCCACGTCCCCAGCGCCGACTCCGCTTTGAACCGGGGCAGGGCACGAAACGCCCGGACAAACGCGTCCTGCGCCAGGTCGCTCGCGTCTTCATGGTTGCCCACGAACCGGTAGCAGAGCTGATACACCTGTTTCTGGTGCCGTTGCACGATGGCATCGAAGGCCTCGCGCCGGCCTGCCTGCGCGAGACGCACGAGCTCGGCGTCATCCACGCCCTGCACTCTATCCTCTTAGACCGAAAGGCAAGGCGAAAGTCACATGCAAGGACGTGCGAACCCGTTGACTTTCGCTTTTCCTTTGCATATAGTCCGCCCCATGTTGCCATTGACGAAGCGTCAGCGCGAGATCCTCGATTACCTGAACGAGTTCATCCAGCAGCACGGCTACGCGCCGAGCCTGGAAGAGATCGGCCGCCGGTTCGGTCTGTCGTCGCTGGCGACCGTGCACAAGCACCTGACGAACCTGCAGGAGAAGGGGTTCATCAAGCGTGCGTGGAACCGCAGCCGCTCGGTGGAAATGGTCCCGGCGCGGCTGGGGGGGCGGGCCGTGGAGCTCCCCATGCTGGGGTACGTCGCGGCGGGCGCCCCGATCGAAGCGGTCGTCGGCGCGGAAACGCTCGCGGTCCCCGAAGACCTCGTCGGCAAGCGTGACTCCTACGTGCTTCGCGTGAAGGGGGACTCGATGATCGACGAGCAGATCCGCGACGGAGATTTCGTCATTGTCGAAGACCGGCGCACGGCCGAGAACGGTGAGATGGTGATTGCCCTTCTCAATGGCAGCGACGTCACATTGAAGAAGCTGTACAAGGAGCAGGGCCGGATCCGCCTGCAGCCTGCCAACCCCACGATGCAGCCGATCTACGCGCAGCCAGACGAGGTGCAGGTGCAGGGAGTTGTCGTCGGCGTGCTGCGCAAGTACTGATGGCACCGTGCTAAGGTGCGGGGATCATGAACGAGCGCAAGCAGATCAATTTCACCATCGTTCCGGACGATCGAGACGACCTGACACGGACCTACGCAAACTTCTGCGCGATTTCACACACGCCGTTTGATTTCACTCTCGCGTTCTGCGAAGTGCTCCCCCTCTCGGAACAGGACATCGAGGCGGCCGAGGCGAATCATGTCGTGCGCGCGCCGGTACGCGCCAAGATCGTGGTGCCCCTGCAGGTCGTGCCCAACCTGATCGCGGCGGAGCACATGCGTGTGTTCTCTGAGTCTACCGGGGCCACGTGGGACAAGGGCCCCGTTCACTAGGGTGCTGATGCGACGGCTCGCTCCATGCTCGGTAGTACTGCTCCTGCTCTGGGGGGCGTCGGGGACAGGCCGTGTGGTGTGTGCACAAGGGGCCTCGCCGTCATCACCCGCGCCCGGCGCCGGGGCGATTCGCGGACTGAGCGTCCAGCTCCTCGTCGCCGGACCCAACGGGGCTCCAGGGGCTGACGCGCTGCCGGTGAACGCCCGCAGGGCGATCGGCGAGATGCGCGACGTCCTTCCCTATCGCGGCTATCGCATTGTCGATACCCAGTGGCTCCTCTGCTGTGGTCCGGCGAGTATCCCGGCGGTCGCCGTGTCCGGGCGCGTACGAGGCCCCGACGAAGAAGACTACGGATTCACCGCGACGATCATGCAGGAGCCTGGCCCGCGCGTGCCCGTCCGCTTCTTCATGCGCGAGGATCGCGGCCGAGCCGCGGCATCGGTGGCGGCCGCGTCGCCGTCGGCGGTCGACGTGGCGCGTGAGATCGAGCGGGAGCGGATGCTGTCGGATCTTCGCCGCGAGCGCGATGAGGTCGAGGCCCAGTTGACCGCGTTGAGACAGAGCGGCGTCGGGCCGAACCATCCACAGATGCTCACGCTCGAGCAGCGCCGTACGCTGGCAGAACGGCGCGTTGCCGAGGCCGCGACTCCGTCGCCCGTCGTGCGTCCATCGATGCCGCGCGCGCTGATCGACACTTCCTTCACGATTGCGCCAAGCGAGACGGTGGTCATCGGCACGTACCAACTGCGGGGGGACAGGGCGCTCGTGGTGCTCCTGACCGCCGTGCCCAACGTGGCGCGATAAGCATGGCGAAGCGCGTCGCCAAGGCCGCGATCCCCAAGCCCTTGAAGACGCCGGCCGAGACGCGCCGGATCCTTGATGCGCTTGCGACGCAGCATCCCAACGCCGATACCGAGCTCACGTTCACCAACGCCTACGAGTTGCTCGTCGCGACGATCCTCTCGGCTCAGTGCACGGACCAGCGCGTCAACCAGGTCACGCCCGCGCTGTTCACGCGTTACCCCGACGCGCGCGCGCTGGCGAAAGCCAACCCCGTCGACCTCGAGCCGCAGATTCAGTCGACCGGGTTCTTTCGCGCGAAGTCGCGATCACTCGTCGGCATGGCGGCCGAGGTGGTCGAGCAGCACCGCGGGGAGGTGCCGGCGACGATGGACGAGCTCGTGGCGCTGCCTGGCGTGGGGAGGAAGACCGCCAACGTCGTACTTGGGCACGCGCTGGGGATCCCTGGCCTGCCGGTGGACCGTCATGTGCTGCGCGTGGCCAACCGGCTCGGGATTGCGAAGTCCGAGGACCCGGAGGTCGTTGAACAGCAGCTCGGCAGTCCGCTGCCGCCCGCGCGATGGACCGTGGCATCCGACACCTTGATCCTCCACGGCCGGCGCATCTGCAAGCCACGGCCGCTGTGCGACCAGTGCGCCGCGCGCCCCTACTGTCATTACTTCCGGACTGTTCTGTCGAAGTTCGGCAAAGCCGCAGCGCGGAGGCCGTCGAAAGCGTGACCCGCGACGCCTTCAGCAAGCTGGTCGAGGAGGCGCTGCAGGACATCCCGCGACGTTTCCGCGACCAGATTGCCAACGTGGCCATCGTGGTCGAAGACGAACCCTCCCCCGACGTGCTGTCGGACATGGGGATCGAACCCCCCGATTCTCTCTATGGCCTCTACCACGGCACGCCGTTGCCGGACCGCAGCTGGGGCCACGGCAATGCCCTGCCCGACCGTGTCTCGCTCTACCAGCGGCCCATCGAGGCAGATGCCGAGGATCACGAAGACGTCGTCGTTTGTATCGCGGAGACCCTGATTCACGAACTCGGGCATTACTTCGGCTTGAGTGAGGACGAGATCGAAGCGATCGAGGACAAGTACTGGAACGGCGAGTCGGTCGAAGATCTCTGACGGCGATGCGCGCGAAAAAGCGATTTGGGCAGCATTTCCTCCAGGGCGCATGGGCCGACAGGCTCGTGCATGCGCTCGACCTGCGGGCGACCGATCACGTGCTCGAGATCGGACCGGGTCCGGGCGCGCTGACGCTGAGACTGGCGGAGAGGGTTGCGCATGTCATGGCCGTCGAAGTCGATCCTGACATGGTGGCGCTCCTGCGGCCGAGGCTCCCTCCGAACGTGACGCTGGTTGAGGCGGATGTGCTCGAGGTGGATCTGGCCGGGCTGATGGGCGCGACGCCGATTCGTGTCGCCGGCAACCTGCCGTACAACGTGTCCTCACCCATCCTGTTCCGCCTGATTGACGCGCACCGCCGTGGGGCGCGGATCACCGACGCGACGCTCATGCTGCAACGCGAGGTGGCCGACCGCATGACGGCCGGACCCGGCAGCAGGGACTACGGGGTGCTGTCCATCTTCGTGCAGCTGCACGCGGACGTGCGCAAGGTGCTGGCGTTACCGCCCGGCGCCTTCCGGCCCGCACCGAAGGTGCAGTCGTCGGTGGTGCAGCTCACCTTCCGGGAGCCGGCCGTGTTCCTGGCGGACGAGGCGGCCTTCGAGGGGATGGTCCGGTCGATGTTCACGCAACGGCGCAAGACGCTGGCAAACGCGCTGAAGCCTTACGCCGAGGGCCGAGGCCGGACGGGGGCCGGCGCCCTGGCGGCCGCCGGCATCGACCCCACACGACGACCCGAGACCCTGCAACTTCAAGAACTGTCACGGCTTGCGGCGTTTTTCGCTTCGGCGTAATTGCGAGCTGTGCTATAGTTCCCGCGTTTGTAAGACGGTCCCCGGCAGGCTGTTCCAGCGGTCTGTCGGGTGGGTATTTCGGTAAGCGGCTCCCCGCCGCGAAGCGTTCGGTGCCATCCGCCTGGGTGGTGTTCCGCACGTTGATGTGCCCTTCGACCCGTTAGCGTCACCGGCAGCGCTGAAGCGCTGCGCGGCGAATTCCCTGGCTGCACTCCGGATTCCTACAGGTGCTGGTGGACGAACACACGACAGCTGGCATTCCGCCGCTCGAGCTGATTCCGCTCGGAGGGCTCGGCGAGTTCGGGATGAACATGATGCTCGTCGCTTGCGGCGATACGGCGATCCTCGTGGACGCCGGGGTGATGTTCCCCGAACCGGAACTGCTGGGCGTGGACCTGATCATCCCGGACCTGCGGCACCTCGAGAAGTACCGGATCTCGGCGCTTGTCCTGACGCACGGGCACGAGGATCACATCGGGGCGGTCCCGCACGTGCTCCCGTATGTGCAGGGGCCGGTGTACGGCACCGCCCTCACGCTCGCGCTGGTCGAGGGCAAGCTGGACGAGATGCCGGACGCGAAGCAGAAGCTCCGGGTCGTGCGTCCCCGCGAGCGCGTGACGGTCGGCAGCTTCACGATCGAGTTTCTCCGGGTCACGCACAGCATCCCCGATTGCGTCGCGCTCGCCATCACCACGCCTCGTGGGGTGGTCATCCACACCGGGGACTTCAAGATCGACCAGACGCCGCTCGACGGGGAGCATGTCGACTTTCACCGTTTCGCGGAACTGGGGGCGGCCGGTGTGCTGGCGCTGCTCTCCGACAGCACGAACGTCGAGCGCAAGGGATTCACGGGGTCGGAGCTCGAGGTCGTGGATGGCTTCGAGGAGATTTTCACCAGCGCGACCGGCAAGATCGTCGTCGCGATGTTCGCGTCGAGCATCTTCCGGATGCAGATCCTGGTGGACCTGGCGGCGCAGTTCGACCGGCAGGTGGCGTTTGTCGGTCGCGGCGTGATCGACAATGCCGAGGTCGCGCAGCGGCTGAAGTATCTGCGGGTTCCCGCCGGCGTGCAGATTGCGGACAGCGACGTCCGCTCGCGTCCCGCGCAGGACGTCGTGTGCATCTGCACGGGCTCGCAGGGGGAACCACGCGCCGCGCTGTCACGCATCGCGATCGACGATCACCGCCACGTGAAGCTCGAGGCGGATGACACGGTCGTGTTTTCGGCGCGGGAGATTCCGGGCAACGAGAAAGCGATCGGCCGGGTGATGAATCACGTGGCGCGTCGCGGCGTCGAGATCATCAACGATTCGATGAAGCGGATCCACGTGTCTGGTCACGGCAGCGAGGAAGAGCTAAAGCTCATCCTTTCGCTCGTGAAGCCGCGGTATTTCGTGCCGATACACGGAGAGTACCGGCAGCTCGCGCGGCACGCGAAGATCGCGGCCCGGGTCTCTCGGACGACGAAGGTCCTGCTGGCGGAAAACGGCGATGTCGTGCGGTTCGATGACAGCGGCGGGTCGGTCGCGGGCAAGGCCCCCGCGGGGCGCATCCTCATCGATGGGACGCGCAGTGGCGAAGTGGGAGACGAGGTGCTCCGCGACCGCCGTCACCTGGCCGGCGATGGACTCGTCGTACCCGTGGTGACGATCGGGAAGCAGTCGGGCACGCTCGAAGAGACGCCCGACGTCATCACGCGCGGCTTCGTGCTCGATACGCGCACCGAGGCGCTGCTCAAAGAGATTCCTGGGCTGCTGGCCGCCACGCTCGAGGCCGCCAGCATCGAGGAGCGTACCGATCCCGGGTTGATCAAGGAGAAAATTCGCGTGGACCTGCAACGATTCTTCCGAAAGCGCTCCGGCCTCCGGCCGCTCGTGCTGCCGGTCGTGATGGAGATCTGACGTGGCCGCCACCTTTGTCTCGCGTCGCCTGAGCGAGTTCGCCGGCGTGGCGCTCTTTGCGCTGGCGCTGCTGGTGATCGTCGCGCTAGCAAGTTACAGCGCGTCGGACCCGGTCTGGTTTTTCAACACCGGGGCTGACGGTCCGCCGGTCAACTTCGTCGGGCGCATCGGCGCCTTCATGTCGGAGTTTTCCTATCAGCTGTTCGGCTACTCGGCCTTCCTGATCCCGGTCGTCCTGGTCGTCCTCGGCTGGCATTACTTCTGGTGCAAGCCGGTTGACGCGCCCTACACGAAAATCGCCGGCGCTGCCCTGCTCTTCGCGTGCATTGCCTCGTTCATGGCGCTGGCGTTTGGCGCGATGCTCTCCGAGGGCAAGGAGTTTCGGGCGGGCGGCTACCTCGGCGAATGGCTCGCCGGGGGGCTGGCGGAATATTTTAATCGCACCGGCGCGATCATCCTGATTCTCACGCTGCTGTTTCTCGCCATCATCCTGTCGACGCAGTTCTCGTTCGGGCGGCTGTTCGCGGCGGTCGGCGAAATGGGGCGCGATCGACTGGCCGCGGGCGTTGGCTCGTTTCACGCGTGGCGCGAAGAACGCCGTCGCGACAAGCAGCGGCAGGACGTCCTGAAGAAGCACCTCGACAAGGCGCCCAAGGAAGAGAAGGAGAAGATCGCGGCGGCTGCAAAGCTGAAAAAGGAGGCGCCGGTCAGGCAGCCGGTCGCCGAGGATCCGGCGGCGGCCCGGCCGTCGCGGACGGCTGCCGTGGTGGGCGCTGCCGCGGCGGCGCTCAAGGCGGCCTCGTCGCGCCCGACGCCGCAGCCTTCGATCAAGAGACCGGCCCCTCCCGTCGAGACGCTGCTGCCGCTCTCCGAGCCGGAGAGATCTCCGGTCGAGCGCAAGAAGGGCACCTACACCCTTCCCCCCCTCGCATTGCTCGACGCGCCAAAGCCGCACACGAAAATCGACGAGCGCGAGCTGATGGAGGGTGCGAGGCATCTCGAGGAAAAGTGCCGCGAGTTCTCCGTCGAGGGGAGCGTCGTGCAGATTCATCCGGGCCCCGTGGTCACGACCTACGAGTTCAAGCCCGACGCAGGCGTCAAGTACAGCAAGATCACCGGGCTGGCCGACGACCTGTGCCTGGCGATGAAGGCCGAGTCCGTGCTGATCGACCGCATTCCGGGCAAGAGCACGGTCGGCATCCAAATTCCGAATCTCAACCGGGAGCTCATCTCGATGCGGGAGCTTCTCGAGGCGGACATCTACAAGCGTTCGGCGTCGAGGCTCACGCTCGCCATGGGCAAGACGATCCACGGCGAGCCCTACATTAGCGACCTGGCGACGATGCCGCACTTGCTGATAGCGGGCTCCACGGGGACCGGCAAGTCCGTCAGCGTGAACGCCATGCTGTCGAGCATCCTGTTCCGCGCGACGCCGGACGAGGTCCGGATGATCATGGTGGACCCGAAGCGGCTCGAGCTGGGGATGTACGAAGAGATCCCCCACCTGCTCACGCCGGTCGTCGTGGATCCGAAGCTGGCTGCGAATGCGCTGCGATGGGCGGTGCGGGAGATGGAAGAGCGGTACAAGACGCTCGCGGCCGTCGGCGTCCGCAACATCGAGCAGTACAACCGCAACATCCGCACGATGCAGACCGAGAACAAGGGTCCCGTGATGGACGAAAAAGGCGTCGAAATCAAGACGCTGCCCTCGATCGTCGTCCTCATCGACGAGCTGGCCGACCTGATGATGGTTGCGGGCAACGAGGTCGAAGAGTCGATCTGCCGCCTCGCACAGATGGCGCGCGCCGTGGGCATCCACCTGATCCTCGCAACGCAGCGTCCGTCGGTGGACGTCATCACGGGTCTCATCAAGGCGAACCTCCCCGCACGCATTTCCTTCCGCGTGTCGTCGAAGATCGACTCGCGCACGATTCTCGATTCGAACGGCGCGGAGCAACTGCTCGGGAAGGGGGACATGTTGTACCTGCCCCCGGCCTCCTCGCGCCACGTCCGCCTGCACGGACCGTATATCTCCGAACAGGAGAGCGCCCGGCTGGCCAGCTTTCTCCGCAAGCAGGGCAAGCCGACCTACGACGCGTCGATCACGGACGATGAAAAGAAGACCGTCGGCGACATCGAGTTCGAAAAAGACGACCTCTACGACGAGGCCTCCCGCGTTGTCGTCGAGAGCGGCCAGGCGTCGATTTCGTATCTGCAGCGCCGGCTGCGGGTTGGGTTCAGCCGGGCCGCACGCCTCGTGGACATGATGGAAGCCGACGGACTGGTGTCGGGTGCGGCGGGCGGCAAGGCGCGCGAGGTCCTCGTGAAGAAGGATTACTTCAGCGAAGTCGACGCGCAGGTCAGGTAAGGCGAGGGCATCATGAAGCTCAGAGTGGCTGCCATCTGTGTTCTGGTTTCCGCACTTGCGGGAGCGTCGGCCGTGGAAGCGGCGGCGGCGAACCCGCGAACGCTCTATACGCAGGCGCTCGCGCGCGAGCGCGCGCTGCGGGACGCCTCGAGACAACCGACGCTTGCCCAGCTCCGCGGCGCCATCTCGGCGTATGAAACGCTGGTGTCGAAGTTTCCGTCCAGTGGATACAGCGACAACGCCCTCTGGCAGGCGGCGAACCTGGCGTTCCTCGCGTTCGACCGCTTCGGTCAGCAGGCTGACAAGCGGACCGGTGTTCGCCTGTTGTCTCAGATGAAAGCGGAATATCCCGCGAGTTCACTGATCGCCGGGGCTCGCGACGTGTTGCGCGAGCGGGAGAGAGCGGCATCTTCTTCGGCGTCGCTCCGGGCGTCGACGCCCACGTCCCCGGCGACCGCGATCGCCACGGTTCCATCGCCCCCCCCCGCGGTGCGCCTCTCTAATGTGCGGCCGCGCACCGGGGATCTGTCCGCCCTTCCGAGGTTCATGCCGCCCGTACTGACGAGCGGGATGAAGCCCGTGACGCCGGCAACGACAGGCCCGGTCGAGCCCCCCGTCGTCGTGCCGGCCCCCGCGACCCTCCCGCGGTCGGCCGCCACGACACACGTATCGATTCGAGAGGTCACCCGAACGTCCCTGCCCGACGGCATGCGCGTGACGATCGAGATGGACGGCGAGGCGACGTATTACGCCGAGCGGCTCGAGAATCCGCGGCGCGTCTTCTTCGATCTGCGCGGGGCGCGGGCGTCCGGCGCGCTCCAGGACGCGTCCCTGCGGTTCACCGACGACATCGTGCGGGAGATCCGCCTGGGGCGCCATCCCAACGCCACGCGTGTCGTGATGGACATGCAGGGCGCAGAGAGCTACAGCGTCTTTACGCTGTACGAACCGTTTCGCCTGGTGGTCGACTTCAAGCGCGCCGCGACGCCCACGCCTCCGCCGGCCCCCCCACTCGCGCTCCCGACGCCGATGCGGCCGACGCCTGCGCAGGAGACCGATACGGCCGCCGTCCCGGACGCCAGGCCGCTCGCTCTGCGGCCGATCGCGGCCGCGCCTCCCCCGAGCGCGCCTGCTGCCAATCTCGACGGAAAGTTTTCGCTGGCCCGCCAATTGGGGCTCGGGATCTCCCGCATCGTCATCGACGCCGGTCACGGCGGGCATGATCCCGGCGCGCGATCGAACGGGCTGACGGAGGCTGAGTTGACCCTCGACGTGGCGCTCCGCCTGAGCCGCCTGCTGCAGAAAGTGCCGGGGGTCGAGGTCGTGATGACCCGCGCGACGGACGTGTTCATCCCGCTCGAGGAGCGGACGGCGATCGCCAACCGCGAGGGCGCGGACCTCTTTCTGTCGATCCACGCCAACGCGAGCCGGAACGCCAAGGCTCGCGGCGTCGAGACGTACTTTCTGAACTTCGCGAGTAATCCGGAGGCGGAAGCGGTTGCCGCCCGGGAAAACGCGGGCTCCGCGCAGACGATGCACCGGCTGCCGGAGATCGTGAGGGCGATCGCGCTGAACAACAAGCTGGATGAGTCGAGAGACTTCGCGGAGATCGTGCAGAAGTCGATGGTGAGCCGGTTGTCGACCCGCAACAAGCAGTTGCGTGACCTCGGCGTGAAGCAGGCGCCGTTTGTCGTCCTCATCGGCGCGGAGATGCCGAGCGTGCTCGCCGAGATGGCCTTCGTCACCCACAAGCAGGAGGGGACGCTGTTGAAAACCGGCGCCTATCGGCAGCAGATCGCCGAGTCACTCCTGGACGCGGTGCTGCGATATCAGCAGTCCTTGAAGCAATTGCG
>DATLXP010000194.1:0-2058 GCA_035575695.1 Vicinamibacterales bacterium | reverse complement strand
GCCACGGATGCTCGGGCCGATCGAGCTGGACCTCTATCAGTATCCCCCTCCGTTCCTGCTGCTGCCCGCCGCGCTCCGGCTCGTGTCGCACGACCTGCTGGTCCTCCGGACGTTGTGGTTCACCGTCCAGGTCCTGCTCCTCGGTGGCGCAGTCATGGCGACCTCACGGTGGGTTGGCGGGGCGGCGGGGCGCACGGCTGCGCTGCTCTCGCCCGTGCTGTGGCTCTCGTTTTCTACGCTGCTAGGCCTGCAGATAGGCAATTTTCAGATCGCGGCGTTCGCCATCTCGATGGCATCGATGATCGCCATCGAGAAGGGACACGTCGCGCTCGGCACCGCGCCGCTCGCGTTTGCCAGTCTCGGAAAGTTCTATCCCGGATACCTGGTGCTGTACCTGCTCGGACGGGGGCGCTACCGCGCCGTCGCCTGGACGGCCGCATGGTGCGTCGTCCTCACCGCCGTGTCGGTGCTCGTCGTTGGCGACGCGCCGTTCCGCGATTTTCTGGGGTACCAGGTGCCGCGCGTGGCCTCGGGGGAAGCGTTCTTCTGGATCGATGCCCCCCCGGCTGTCGTGGTGAATCACGGCACCTACGGGCTCCTGACGAAGCTGCGCACGTTGGGCCTCGCCCCGGTGAGCAGCGGCCTGGCGATGGCGGCCACGTCGATCTATGGCGCCTTGCTTCTCGCCGTGGCGGGCGGGGTGGGGTGGCTGTCGCGCAGGGCCGACGCGCCCGGACAGGAGTCGGACAGGACCTCGATGATCCGGCTGACGTGCGCGATGCAGTGGCTCGCGTTGCTGAACCTGGGATCGTTCCGGAGCCCCTTTGTGCCGGACGCGTACGGCCTGATGGGTTCCGTCTGGCTCGTGACGCTCATGGCAGCGGCGCCGGGCGCGCTCTCGTCGTGGCGCCGCGCGACGCCGCTCCTCTTGTGCGTGATCCTCTTTTACATCGTGATGGACGGCACGCTGCGTGAGGAGCCCGCGCGGGTGTTTGTGTGGTTGGGTCTGTTGATCCAGGTCACGGCGCTGGTCGTGAACGTCTCAGCGCTACGCGCGCGCGCAGCCCGAAGGTTCGAGCACCCTTCGGACCACGCGCGCGTTGACCGTGGCTACCGCCAGACGTCGCGCACGATCGCCGCGATCGTGTTCGTCCGCGTGTCGACGATGATCAGATCGTCGCCGGCGAAGTAGCGCGTGTAGTACGCCGGCACGGCCGGCAGGCGCGTCCCGAGGTCACCTGGCACCAGGACCAGGCGCTTTTGCAGTCCTGGGGGCAGCGTGCCGCGCTCGCGCAGCTGACGGCGCAGCCCGGGCGGCAGAGACTCGCGCTTGGCGAGGCCTGGTGGCAGGTTCCGGCCGTAGTCACGAATGATGCGGGTGTGCCCGTCGCGGTCGATGACGACGACGCGGTCGTTCCTGTCGTGTCTGTCGTTCCGGTCGTCTCTTCTGTCGTCGCGGCGATCATCCCGGATGTCGTCTCTCTTATCGTCGCGCTTGTCGCGTTTCTCGGCTTCTTTATGATCTTTCTTATGTTCCTTGTTATCTTCCTTATGCTCCTTGGCCTTGGCCTTGGAGCCATGCCCCTGGAACGCTAGAGCTTCCGTGGAAGGGAGACCCACCGCAAGAGCCGAAAACAGGACAGTGACACCTACCCACGATATGTTTTTTGCCATAAAACCCTCATTCCCGCGGGTTTCAGGCCCGCGTGAACCACTACCTCGCAAGTGACGGGCCATGCCCAACGACCGCTTGAGCTTCCGGGCAGGAGCCTTTATGCTACCGGCTCAACCAATGCTTCAATCAATGGAGGTGTGTATGCGTCGACTGCTTTCGCTCACGGTTGCGCTGGCCTGCGTGGGGGGTGGCGCTACACGGTCGACATCCGCGCAGACAGCCCAGCAATCAGCACCCGCCGGCACGATGCACGTCTATCCGGCGTCGGACATGGAATGGAAAGACGGCCCCGGCTCGCTGCCAGCCGGCGCGAAATTCGCCGTCCTCGAAGGGGATCCAGCGAAGGAGGGGGCGTTCACGATGCGGCTCCAACTGCCGGACGG
>DATLXP010000193.1:0-7465 GCA_035575695.1 Vicinamibacterales bacterium | reverse complement strand
GTCCGGCTCTGGCGCGAGGCGCGGAAGACCGGACGCATGCCGGATCCCGCGACGTTGCAGGAGGCGGCCGGCCGCTCCGGGTTCCGCAAGCTCCACCTGGACGCCACGCATCGAACCGTGACGTTCGACGAGGCAGGCATGGCGCTGGACGTCGGCGCGATCGGCAAGGGCTACGCGGCCAGCGAGGCGATCGAGGTGCTGGACAGGTTGGGTGTTCGCAGTGCCCTCGTGGCCGTGAGTGGCGATCTCGCCTTCAGCGAGGCACCTCCCGGACAGCGTGGCTGGAAGATCGCCGTCCACACAGGCGACCCGTCGGTCGTGCGCGTGCCCCGGGTGCTCGAGTTGACCCACGCCGCCGTCTCGACGTCGGGCAGTCGCGAGCAGTACGTCGACATTGCGAACCGCCGCTATTCCCACGTCATCGACCCCGCCTCCGGCATGGGGATCGTCGACGACATCACGGTGACGGTCGTGGCGCGGCACGGGCTCCATGCCGACGGCCTGGACACCGCGATCAGCGTCCTGGGCGCCCAGCGGGGCCTTGCGTTCATCGAATCACGTGCCGACGTCGCCGCACTGATCATCCAGCGCACCGGCACGAGCACCAGGGCCCTGCCGTCGTCACGGTTTCTGCAACTGCTGACGTACGATAGAAGGCCAAAGGCGGAGCCAGAGTGACATTCCCGGCCGGCACAAAAATCGGACGTTATGAAATCGTGTCGCTCGTCGGCGCGGGCGGCATGGGCGAGGTGTACCGTGCAAGGGACCCACAGCTCGGGCGCGACGTGGCGATCAAAGTCCTTCCCGCTGTGTTTTCCTCCGACCCTGACCGGCTGAGTCGTTTCGAGCAGGAAGCCCAGGCGGCCGGCGCGCTGAACCACCCGAACATTCTTTCCATCTACGACGTCACGACTCACGCGGGGTCCCCCTGCGTCGTCTCCGAGCTGCTGGAAGGTGAGACGCTCCGGGAGAGGCTGACCGGGGCCGCGCTCCCGTCGCGCAAGGCCATCGACTTCGCGCTCCAGGTCGCGCACGGACTGGCCGCGGCGCACGAGAAGGGGATCGTTCACCGGGACATCAAGCCGGAGAACCTGTTCATCACCAGAGACGGGCGTGTGAAGATCCTGGACTTCGGCCTCGCGAAGTTGATCGAGGCGGCGGTCGAGAGCGCGGCGCAGACGAGTCTGCCGACGCGCAGAGCCCACACCGATCCTGGTGCGGTCATGGGCACGGTCGGCTACATGTCACCGGAGCAGTTGAGGGGATTGCCCATCGATCCACGCACAGACATTTTCTCCTTCGGCGCCGTGCTGTACGAAATGCTGTCGGGTCGTCGGGCGTTCGGCGGAACCTCGGCGGCCGACACGATCAGCGCGATCCTGAAGGAGGATCCACCGGAGCTCTCGGGCACCAGCAAGGACATCAACGCGGGGGTCGACCGTGTCGTCCGGCGGTGTCTGGAAAAGAATCGCGAAGAGCGCTTCCATTCGGCAAGCGATCTGGCCTTCGCGCTCGAAGCCCTGTCCGGCACACAGAGCTCCGGTACGGCGACGGTTGCGGCCACGGTCGCGGCCACCGACGCATCGTGGCTCCGCCGCGAACGGCTCAACCGGGTCGGGTGGATCGCGGCGGCGCTCTTCCTCGTGTCAACTCTTGCGCTAGCCGTGCTCCATTTCGGGCGTCCCGAGCCCTTGCGGGAGACCATGCGCTTCAGCCTGCCGGTGCCGGAGAAGGGGGGCTACGGCGACGGGCTTACGCTTGCGCCGGACGGTCAAAGCGTCGCGTTCGTCGCGATCGGCGGCGGAGGCGTCACGTCACTCTGGGTTCGATCGCTCGATTCCACGGTGGCGCGGGAGCTGGCGGGCACGGAAGGCGCGTCGTTGCCATTCTGGTCGCCGGACAGCCGCTTCATCGGGTTTTTCACGGGTAACAAGCTGAAAAAAATCGAGGCTTCTGGCGGCCCGTCGCAGTCGCTGGCTGACATCACGGACGGCGCACGCGGTGGAGCGTGGGGGCCGGACGGGACGATTCTCTTCACTCCAGGCTACGTGTCGCCTCTTCACCGAGTCCCGGCGTCGGGCGCCGCGGCGGCAACCCCCGCGACCGCCTTCGACGCCTCGCGCAAACAGACCTCGCACCGATGGCCCTCGTTTCTGCCAGACGGTCGCCACTTCCTCTACTTCTCGCGCGCGACCCAGAAGGAAGCGGAGGGGATTTACGTCGGGTCGCTCGATTCCAAGGCAAGCCAGTTCATCCTCAACACCAGTCAGCTCGCCTCATACGCCCCGGCCATGCCAGGCAGCGCGACGGGACACCTCCTCTTCATGCGGGACAAGACGCTGGTGGCACAGCCATTCGACACACGCGCCCTGCAATTGTCCGGCGAGCCTTTCGCGGTGGCGGACGGCGTGTTGAGCTACCCGGGAGAGAGCGGCCCCACAGCCTACGCGGCCTTTTCCGCTTCGATGAACGGCCACCTGGCATACCTGACCGGTAAAGAGTCTCTGAGTCAAATGGGCTGGTTCGACCGGAAGGGGATTTTCCTCGGACCGGTCGTTCCCCCGGGTGACTACCACGAACCCTCGCTGTCGCCCGACGGCAAGAGGATCGTGTTCGGGCGCGAGGACAAAGACTCGAGCGACCTCTGGCTCCTGGACGTGGCGCGCGGCACGCCGATGACGAAGTTCACATTCGATCCGGCACCCGACGTCTGCCCTCTCTGGTCGCCGGACGGCAGCCGCATCATCTTTTCCTCTTCCCGCGGCGGTATGCAGCAGCTCTACCAAAAAGTCTCGAGTGGCGGAGGGACGGATGAAGTGCTCTTGCGGACGAACCACAACGCGTTCGCCGACGGCTGGGCGACGACAAAAGAGGGTTCCTTCATCCTGTACGAGACCGAGAGCGTGAAAACCAGATACGACCTCTACGTCCTGCCGCTTTTCGGAGATCGCAAGCCTGTGCCGTTTCTCCAGACGGAGTTCAACGAAACGCACGCGCAGTTCTCACCGGACGGCCGCTGGGTGGTCTACACCTCGGACGAGTCGGGCCGGGCCGAGGTGTACGTCCGGAGCTTCCCGGTGTCCGGCGGACAGTGGCAAGTGTCGACGAACGGCGGTGACCAGGCGCAATGGCGAGGGGACGGCAGGGAGCTTTTCTACCTAACTCCGGACAAGAAACTCATGGCCGTGCCGGTCACGCCGGGAGTTTCTTTCGAGACCGGCGTCCACGTGGCGTTGTTCGCCACGCGAGTTCCGACCACCGGCCACACCGACGACCGGAACAACTACGTGCCAGCCGCAGACGGCCAGCGGTTCCTTATCAACAGTCTGGTCGAGGATGGCACCACGCAGCCGATTACTCTGGTCCTGAACTGGGCCGCCGGTCTCAAGTCCGGTCTCAAGCGATGAGCCTTCCCGCGGGCACCCGCGTCGGGCGCTACGAGATGCACTCGCTGCTCGGCGAGGGGGGGATGGGCCAGGTGTACCTGGCACAGGATACACAGCTCGATCGTCCCATCGCGCTCAAGATTCTCCCGCCCGCCGTGGCCGCCGACCCGCAACGCCTGAACCGATTCCTCCAGGAGGCGCGGGCCGCTTCGAAGATCAGCGGGGCGCACGCGGCGCATATCTACGAGATCGGCGAGGCGTCCGGCGTGCATTTCATCGCGATGGAGTATGTCGAGGGTGAGCAGCTCGCGCAACGCCTGGCGGCGCGGCGGCATACCCCCGCCGAGATCGCGCACATCGGCGCCCAGATCGGCGAGGCGCTCGAAGAGGCGCACGCGCGCGGCGTCACCCACCGCGACATCAAGCCCCAGAACGTCGTCGTCACCCCGCGCGGCCAGGCGAAGGTCCTCGACTTCGGGCTGGCGAAGCTCACCGATGAGGTGCCGAGCGAGGCGGCGACGCGCGTCAGGACGAACCCCGGGACAGTGATGGGGACGGTCTCCTACATGTCGCCCGAGCAGGCGCTCGGACGCGAGGATGTCGACAGCCGCACCGACATCTTCTCTCTGGGGATCGTGTTGTACGAGATGGCGACGGGGCAGTTGCCGTTCGAGGGGGGGAGCGTCACCGAGACCATCGATCGCATCGTCCACGCCCAACCCGAAGCGATCGCGCGCTTCAATTACGAGGTGCCGGCCGAACTCGAGGGCATCATCAGGAAGGCACTGCGCAAAAACCGCGACGAGCGGTACCAAACGGCGCGTGACATGGGTACCGACCTCCGCAGCCTTGCCCGGGAGCTGGGTTCTGGCGAACACGGCACGCCTTCGCTTCCGGCCCAGCGGACGGAAACTCCGGCGATGCGGCAGAGCGCGTCGAGCGCCGAGTACATCGTTGAGGGGATCCGGCGCCATAAAACAGGCGCGCTGGCAGCGCTCGCGCTCGTCCTCCTCGCGGGTACGGCATACGTGGTCTATCGCTACGCCTTTCGAGCTGCGCCCGCCCGGTTCGAGCAAGTGAAGCTGACGCGCATCACGACCGAGGGCAACCTCCAGAGCGTCGTCGTCTCGCCTGACGGCAAGTACATCGCTTATGCGCTGCTCGAAGCGGGGAAGCGCAGCCTGTGGACGAAGCACCTGGCGACCGACAGCCGGGTGCAGATCGTCGCGTCGACGGAGGCGAACGAGCTGGACCCGCACTTTTTCTCGCACGACGGCGGATACGTGTTTTTCGAGCAGCGGGACGAGCAGAACCGGTTGGGCGCGCTTTTTCAGGTCGCAGTGCTGGGCGGGCCGCCGAAGAAAATCCTGACGGACCTCGCCTCCCCCGCCGGCCTGTCGCCCGATGGCAGGCGTATCGCTTTCGCGCGCTACCGGCCAGGCGCGGCGTCCGAGCAGTACCAGGTGTGGCTGGCGGACGCCGACGGCAGTAACGAGCGCCAGCTCTGGGCCTGCACCGAGCCGCAGCACCTGTACCTCAACGGCTTGTCGTGGTCGCCCGACGGAAAGCTCCTCGCCGTTGACTACGGCAACGGAGAGGACGACGCGACAATGGCGACCATCGCGGTCGCGGACGGGACATTCAAAGTGATCACGCCGCAGCGTTGGGACAGGGTCGGGCGCATCGCGTGGTTCGGGGACGGTAGCGGCATGGCGGTGGCCGCGCGGGAGCGCGGGCAGAGCTGGCAGATCTGGCGCGTCGCTTACCCGAAGGGGGAGGCGCGCCGCATTACGAACGATCTTCATTCCTACGGTTTCCACAGCCTGACACTCACGGCCGACTCGCGCACGCTCGTCGCCCTGCAAGCCGAGGGGACGGCGAGCATGTGGATCGCGCCCCAGGGTGACGCGCGGCGTGCGCGTGACCTGAACGTGCGGGGAGGTGCCAATGGGCTCGACTGGACGCCCGACGGTCGTCTGGTGGTCACGTCGAACGCCGGCGGCAGGCAGGGCATCTGGATGATGCACGCCGACGGCGGGGTGCGGAAGCCTTTGACACAGGGCGGCGCATCGCCGCAGGTCTCGGCCGACGGGCGCTACATTTATTACAAGCGACGTTCGAAGACCCAGCAGGTCTGGCGCGTGGATAGCGACGGCTCACACCCGAAGCAGTTGACCGAGGGGGATGGGGTGGAAGCCTTCGCGCTGACGCCCGACGGACGCTGGGTGATTTACAGTCTGCACGCGCCGAACATCTGGAAAATCCCGACAGACGGCGGGACGCCAACCAAAGTGGCCGACGCATCCGCTTTCGCAGTGCAGGTCTCGCCAGACGGCAGGTTGTTTGCCCATGCCGGCCTGGACGCGCAGGCGAATCGCCTGCAACTCGCCGTCCGTGCGGTCGACGGCGGAACGCTTGTCAGACGTTCGATCTCCCGGTGACCGCAAGTCCCTTCTTCCGCTGGTCGCCCGACTCGCGGGCATTCATCTACATAGACACGCGCGGCGACGTGTCGAACCTCTGGCGGCTGCCCCTGGACGGGGGCAAGCCGGTGCAGGTAACTGACTTCACAACCCACATCATCCAGACTTTCGCTTACTCGCGCGACGGTAAACAGCTCGCGCTCTCGCGCGGCAGCATGACACGAGACGCCCTGATGATTCAGGACGAGAAATGACCCTCGCACCAGGCACCCGTCTCGGCCGCTACGAAATCCGCTCGAAGCTGGGGGAAGGAGGGATGGGCGAGGTGTATCTCGCGCAGGATACACAGCTCGATCGTCCCATCGCGCTCAAGATCCCGTCGGCTACCGTGGCTGCCGACCTGCCACGCATCCACCGCTTCCTCCAGGAGGCGCGGGCCGCTTCGAAGATCAGCGGGGCGCACGCCGCGCACATTTACGAGGTCGGCGAGGCCTCGGGTCTCCACTTCATCGCGATGGAATACGTTGAGGGTGAGCAGCTCGCGCAACGCCTGGCGGCGCGGCGGCATACCCCCGCCGAGATCGCGCACATCGGCGCGCAGATCGGCGAGGCGCTCGAAGAGGCGCACGCGCGCGGCGTCACGCACCGCGACATCAAGCCCCAGAACGTCGTCATCACCCCGCGCGGGCAGGCCAAGGTCCTGGACTTCGGGCTGGCGAAGCTCACCGATGACGTGCCGAGCGAGGCGGCGACGCGCGTCAAGACGAACCCCGGGGCAGTGATGGGGACGGTCTCCTACATGTCGCCGGAGCAGGCGCTCGGACGCGAGGACGTGGACAGCCGTACGGATATCTTCTCGCTGGGGGTCGTGCTGTACGAGATGGCGACGGGACGGTTGCCATTCGAGGGGGGGAGCGTCACCGAGACCATCGATCGCATCGTCCACGCCCAGCCTGAGGCCATCGCGCGCTTCAATTACGAGGTGCCGGCCGAGCTCGAAGTGATCATCCGGAAGGCGCTGCGGAAGGACCGCGACGAGCGGTATCAGACGGCGCGTGACATGGGCACGGACCTCCGCAGCCTCGCCCGGGAGCTCGGCTCGGGATCCCGCGACGGCCATGCCATGTCCGTCGCCTCTGCGGCGGACCCTGTTCTGCCTTCGACATCGTCCGCGTCCACCTCTGCCTCGGAGCTCACCGCTTCTCGCTAGAGCGTCTCGAGCGCGGAATACCTCGTCGAGCGAGTCAAGCGACACAAGCGTGGCGTCCTCGTCGCCGTCGTGGGGTTCGTCGCGGCGTCAGGGTTCGCACTCTACAAGTTCGCGGCGGGGCAGGAGCAGCCCGTGCGGAACATCTTCCAGGACGTGACCGTCAGCCGCATCACGACGAGCGGCAGGGCGCACGACGCCAACATCTCGCCGGACGGCAAGTACGTTGTCTATCTGGAGATGGCCGACGATGGGAACCGGAGTCTGTGGGTCAAGCAGACGGAGACGGGCAACACGCTGCAGATCGTCCCGCCCACCAAGGGGAACATCCTGAAGAGAACGTCGTTTTCACCCGACGGCAACTTCGTCTACTACCTCTTCAGCGATCGGACAAATCCACTGGCGCTCTACCTGGTGCCGTCCATCGGAGGCATGGCGAAGAAGCTGCT
>DATLXP010000192.1:0-16303 GCA_035575695.1 Vicinamibacterales bacterium | reverse complement strand
CTGGGTCATCTGCCTTGTGCTCTACATCGTCGCGCTGCTCGCCCACTTCGGGGCGTTCCGCATCGACGGGAATGTCGCGGACTGGGCCTGGATCATCGGCTTCGGCCTCCTGCTCGTGGCCGTGCAGGTGCGGGACCTCTAACCAGGCCGCTGAAAAATCCCGGCCTGAATGGAAAATGGTAGATGGAAAATGGGCAAGACGGCTAAATACTGGCGTTTTTCCATCTTCCATTTACCATTTGCCATGCAGGATGCGTTTTCAGCATCCTGCTAGGTTCCGGGTTCTCTTCCGCTTCCAGTCCCGAGCCCTCGGGCGCGAAGGTACCCGATTTGCACACGCCTGGGCATGATCGAACAACCACCAACTCCCGATATCCCCCAGCCGACCGACGTGCTGAAGCGTCCACAGCCAGCCGGCCAGCCCGTTACCCCTGGCGAACCCATGCCGGACGACCGCCCCGATATTCACCCCGTGCCTCCGCCAACCGATCCCGGACCGGTCATGATCTGAAGCCGTGCCTCGACCGCTCCGGCGATCGCCAGCAGCTGATCGGTCTGATGGCGCGCGGTCACGAGCTGCATACTGATGGGCAGCCCGCTCCGGTTCACGCCCGCGGGTAGTGCGATGGCGGGATGACCGGTCAAGTTGAAGAGCTGGGTCAACCGAAGCATCGCCGCCCGAAGCGGTTCCGTACGCCCGTCGATCTCAACAGACTGCGCGCCGATGACCGGCGCCGGAATCGCCAGCGACGGCAACAGCAGCGCATCGCACGCGCCGAGCGCCTGGTCTACGGCTGACGTGAGCCTCTCGCGTCGCTGCATCGCACGCACGTAATCCTCCGCGAGCACGTATCCCCCCAGTTGCAGCCTGAGCCGCACGCCCGGTGAATAACCAAATGGGTGCGAGTCGAGCGTCGCCGCGTGATACCACGCGGCTTCCGGCAGCACGATGTGCAGGTAGGTATCCGGCGTCGCGCGCGACCCGTCGATCTCGACGTCGATGACCGAGTGACCTTCGCGGGCGAGTTCTGCCCGCACGCGCCCGAGGGTGTCGCGTACGTCCGAGTCGAGCCGCTCGAGGAGGTAGCCGGAGGGCACGCCGAAGGTGATCCGTCGGGGCAGCCCCGGCGTGGTCCCCGTCGTTCCCGTCGGGCCCATCGTTCCTTTCAGGCCCTTCAATGCCTGAAACACGAGGCGCGCATCCTCCACCGTCAGTGCCATCGGACCGACGTGGTCACACGTTGGGCTCAGCGGAACGATCCCGTCCAACGGCAGCTCACCATGGGTCGGCTTCAAGCCCACGGTGCCGCAGGCGGCCGAAGGAATACGGATGGAGCCGCCGGTGTCGGTCCCGATCGAGGCGAGACACATCCCCTCGACGAGCGCCACGGCAGCCCCCCCGCTCGAGCCGCCGGGTGACCGTTCATGATCGAGCGGATGATGCACGGCGCCGAAGGCCGTCTCGTCGCTGGTCGTGCCGAACGCGAATTCGTGCAGGTTCGTCTTGCCGATGATGATGGCGCCCGCCTCGCGTAGCCGCCGCACGATCGGGGCATCTGCTGTCGGATGCAGCGCGGGGACAGCGGACCCTGAGGTCGTCGGGACCCCGGCGACATGCACGAGGTCCTTGATCGACACCGGGATGCCGTGGAGGGGCCCCAGGTACCGGCCGGCCGCGATCTCGACCTCGGCCTCGCGGGCGGTTGCCAGGGCCGTGGTGTCGAGCACGGTGATGAACGCGTTCAGGTCGCGGCGTGCCTCGATGCGGGCGACGCAGGCGCGCACGAGCTCGACAGGGGAGACCTCGCCGCGCGCGATGCGCGGCGCGAGGTCGGCAATCGTCATTCGTGTGGCGCCGCGCGGTGGCAATGAGAAGAATCCTGGTCCGCCTCGCGGAGTGCGGATGTCGACCGGGCCAGCGCCTCGAGCAGGGGCCTGAGCGCCGGGAGCTCACGGCGTTCCGCGTCGTCGAGGGCGCTTCGCAGCCAGTCCTCGACCGTCATCAGAAGCTGAACGTCCCGCGCAGCGTGATCGGGATGGTGAGAAAGCGATGAGGGACCGGCTCGTTCATCTTGTTCCACGCGAACTTCACGCCGAGCTGCACGCCGAGCGGTCCCACCGCGAGGCCGCCGCCCCCTTCCGCGAACATGCGGCTGCCCTCGCGTCCGTCAGCCTTGATCCGTCCGGCGCCAGCGATGATGAACGCCATGCTGCCGAGTCCCCACCCCGGGGACCTGTCGGCGATGAACAGACCGACGCCGGCGTCGTAGGCCCGCGCTCCCGTCAGGGCGTATTGGGGAGGAGCTCCCAGGCCCGCAAAGTCGATGCGGATGAGCGGCAGCTCTTCGAGGCTGCCGCGGAATCCGAGCGCGGTTCCGCTGCTCAGGCCTAACGGATACACCGTGGCACTCACCCCGCGGTTGCGCGTCCTGAACTCGAGGATGTCGATAAGGATCTGTTCGTCACGCGTCCGGTACTCGTACCGTTCGTTCTGCGCGGAGGCGACGCGCCGCCCGACGAGATCCTCGAGCGGGTGCTCCGCGAAGTGCAGCGCCTCGGTGTTCATCCAGTCATAGCTGACGGTGATGAATTGCCGACGCGGTTTCTGCGCGGAGTAGTTCTGGGCACTCGCGGGCGCCGCGGCGATCAGCGAGAGGAGAACAGCGAGGACAATGCCCCGCGAGTCAGGTGTTCGTGGCATTCGGGTCATGGGTGTGGGTACAGACAAGGCCATTACAGGTTAACGTACGAGCGTGAGCGATCGCATTCTCGCCGCCGTCATGACGGCCCCCCGCCAGCCCATCGTCATCCGCGAATTCGATCGTCCCGATCTTCCGCCCGGGGCGGCATTGCTGCGCACGGCGCGCTCGGAGGTCTGTGGCACCGACGTACATCTCTGGCACGGCCGCTTGTCCGGCGTCCCCTATCCCATCATCCCCGGGCACGTCTCGGCCGGAACGCTCGAGCGGGTGCGCGGTCCCTTGACGGGCCTGGACGGATCCGTCCTGCGCGAAGGGGACCGCGTGGCGTTTTTCGACGTCCATCGCACGTGCGGGCGCTGCCGCGCATGCACGGTGCACAGGACCCCAACCCGGTGCAGCGCGCGACGCGTCTACGGGATCACCGACTCGGCGAACGAAGGGCTGTTCGGCGGCTGGTCTCAGGCCATCTATCTCGAACCCGGCGTGGGCCTCGCACGGCTCGCGGACTCTATCGGGTTCGACGACTACATCGGTGGCGGCTGCGGCCTCCTCACGGCAGTACACATCCTCGAGCGGGCGGCGTTGCGCCCCGGCGACTCCGTGGTCGTTCAGGGCACGGGTGCCGTGGGCCTGAGCGCGATCGCCCTGGCACGCCTGGGCGGCGCGTCCTCCATCGTGGCGATCGGTGCGCCTGCAGATCGTCTCGATCTCGCGCGGCGCATGGGGGCGGATCACGTTCTCGATGTCACCACGACCTCTGCCGAGGAGCGCCTGGAGACCGTGCGCGGCCTGACCCACGGCGAAGGCGCCGACGTCGTGATCGAAGCCGCCGGGGCCGCGGCGGCAGTTCCGGAGGGGCTCGACCTTGCGCGCGACGGAGGTCGCTACGTCATCGCGGGGCATTACACCGATGTCGGCTCGACGGCTATCAATGCCCAGTCCCAGATCAACCGGAAGCACCTCGAGATCAGGGGCTGCTGGGGGAGCGAGGCGGGACACTTCCTCAGGGCGCTCTTGTTCCTGGAACGCTATGCCGCGCAGGTGCCCTGGCGGGACATCGGCGGGGGCACCTATCCGCTTACCGCGCTCAACGAGGCACTTGCGGATGCCGAAGCGATGCGCATCACCAAGGCGCTCGTAGACCCCTGGATGGCAGCATGAGACACACGAAGATCATTGCGACAGTCGGGCCCGCCAGTTACTCACCGCAGGTCCTGGACGAGTTGATCGCCGCCGGCGTGGACGTCTTCCGGCTGAACTTCTCGCACGGGACGCACGAGACGCACGGTACGGTCTATCGCGCGGTGCGGGATGCGGCGCAACGTTCCGGGCGCGTCATCGCGATCATGCAGGACTTGAGCGGTCCCAAGATCCGCACCGGCACGATCGCGGGCGGCGGACCGCTCGTGCTGACAGCCGGGGATGAGCTGCGAATCGCGGGCGGTGAGGGGGTGGGGCGTCCCGGCCTCGTCTACACGCCATACGCCGAACTCGTACGCTCCGCCAAACCGGGTGACCGGCTGCTGCTGGACGATGGGCGGATCGAGCTGCGGGTGACACGCGGGGGAGCCGAGCTGACGACCGTTGTTGTGAACGGGGGTCTTCTCGGGGAGCACAAGGGCATCAATGCTCCCGGGGTCGCGCTGCCCGATTCGGCCATCACCGAGAAGGATGCCGATGATCTTCGTTTCGGGTTGGAGCTGGGCGTCGATTACGTCGCGCTCAGCTTCGTGCAGACGGCGGCCGACATCCTGCGCGCGCACGAGGTGATGGCGGCGGCGGGGAAGTCGGCGCCCATCATTGCCAAGATCGAACGCCCCGCGGCGGTGGAGAACCTGGCGGCGATCCTGGATCTCGCGCAGGGCGTCATGGTCGCGCGTGGCGACCTGGGGCTCGAGATGCCGCTCGAGCAGGTTCCGCGCGTCCAGAAAGAGATCACGCGCCGCGCGCGGGCGGCCGGACGACCGGTCATCGTGGCGACGCAGGTGCTCGAGTCGATGCGCGTGGATCCGCGGCCGACCCGCGCAGAGGTCAGCGACGCGGCGAACGCCGTTGGCGAAGGGGCCGACGCCATCATGCTGGCCGGCGAGACCGCCGTGGGCGCATGGCCGGTCAAGACCGTTCAGACGCTCGCGTCGATCATCACCGAAGCCGAGCTGGCGCCGTCGGCGGAGTCGATCCCGCCGCTCGTCGACGCCACCGGCACCGCGCACGGTCGAGCGCTCTGCGAAGCCGCGGTGACGCTCGCCACGACCGCGCAGGCGCATGCCATCGTGGCGGTCACGCGCGAAGGCAAGACCGCGCGGATGCTGGCTGCGCTGCGCCCGCGGACACGGATTCTGGCCGCAACCGAGAGGTCGCGCGTGGCGGGCACGCTGGCGTTGCTGCGCGGCGTCACGCCGATGCTCACCGCCGACAGGGACATCGACCACGTCGAACGATTCGTCGTCGATCGTCATTTCGTGAACGCCGGAGACCTGGTCGTCTTCATCAGCGTGAGCCCCGACCTCACGCGGACCGACGCCAATTACCTCAACGTGCAGCGGGTGTCGTGAAGTACCCGGCACCGCGGCTGACAGCCGCCGGCACCTTCATCGTCGACAACTCCCTGCTGCTTGTCGCCGGGACCCTGGCCGCGCTCGTGTGGGCCAACCTCGCACACCCCTCGTACGAGCGCTTCGCCCACTGGGTGCATTTCGGCGTCAACGACATCGGCATGGTCTTCTTTTTTGCCCTGGCGACCAAGGAGATCATCGAAGCGACGGCGCCGGACGGACCGCTGGCGTCGCCGAAAGAGGCCGCTGTCCCGCTGATTGCCGCGGCCGGCGGCATGGCCGGCCCGGCGCTCATCTATGTGATCCTGTCGCAGGCCCTGCAGCGGCCTGAGCTCTCGGGCGGATGGGCGGTGCCCTGTGCCACCGACATCGCGTTCTCCTACATGGCCGCGCGCCTCATCTTCCCGCGCGACCATCCGGGCATTCCCTTTCTGCTCCTCCTCGCGATTGCCGACGACGCCATGGGGCTGATTATCCTGGCCGTCTTTTATCCGAGCGGCCCGGTGTCGCTCGTGGCGTTCGCGGCGCTCATGATTCCGGCCGTGGGTGTATCGATGGCACTGAGACGCTACGGCATCCGCAGCTTCTGGCCGTACGTCTTTGCGGGGGGCGGGCTGTCGTGGTCGGCGATGCATTTCGGCGGGCTGCATCCGGCGCTGGCGCTCGTGCCCATCCTCCCGTTCATGCCCCGTGCGGAGCGAGACCTCGGGTTGTTCGACCCGCGCGAGCGCCAGCTCCCGGATACGCTGAACCGCTTCGAACATTTCTGGAGAGTGCCGGTCCAGTTCATTCTGATGGCGTTCGGCCTCGTCAATGCGGGCGTCCCGTTGACCGGCATGGGCAGCGGCACGTGGATCGTTTTCCTGGCGCTGCTCGCGGGCAAGCCGATCGGCATCCTGGGCTCGACGTATCTCGCGATCAAGGCCGGTCTGCGCGCGCCCGGCGGCCTGAGCTACCGCGACACGGTCGTCGTCGGAGTGGCGGCGGGCATCGGTTTCACCGTGGCGTTGTTTTTCGCGACCGCCGCCTTTCCGCCAGGCGCCGAGCTCGACGAAGTGAAGATGGGGGCGCTGCTGAGTTTTCTCGCCGCGCCGATTGCGATCATTCTCGGCAGGGTCGTCGGGCTTCGTCCGGGATCCGCGGCTGTCAAACCTCCGCGTGCGCCTTGAGCGCCATGAGTGACGCGCGCCAGCCGCGCCCGATGACCTCGCGGTAGCGGTCCCAGCGCGGGCCTTCCCCGAATCCGCTCTGCGTCACGCGCAGCCGGCACGCCGGGCCGTCCATGCTGCACCGGACCTCGAGAGACATCGGTCCGAGCGGATCCCCGTCAGGCGGGAGCCACCACGCGTCGGCGAGAAACAGCTCCCGCCCCGGCCGGAAGTCGACGACCAGGCCGTAGAACACGCCGCCAAGGCGTCCGAGCACGTCGTCCACCTCCGTCGTGGGCTCCCACTCGAGGGCATACACACCGAGGGGCCGTGGCGTCGTGACCGACCGTGACGTCTGCCACCAGATCTGCAGTGCGGCGGCATCAAAAAAGGCCTCGAGGACGCGCGTCGGCGCGGCGCTGACCAGGACCGAATGCTCGACGCGGTCGGTAGGAGGAGTGATCACGATTACGCGACTTCTGTCCCCTATTGCTTCTTCGTCCGCAACCCCTGCGCGTACGTGACCACCGCCCACAGCTGCTGCTCGTTCAACTCGTCCTTGAAGGCGGGCATCTTCGGACTGCGTCTGCCGTTCGCGACCTTGTAATAGACCACGCCGTCGGAGTTGCGTGCCGCACGCTTCGCGAGGGTCAGATCCATGTCTTCCCGGGCATCCGGATCCGAATCGGGGCCGTCGCCAAGTCCGCCGGGGCCGTGGCACCGCTGGCACTTGTCTTTGTAGAGGCCCTTGCCGGTGGCCAGCGTGGCGGTATCTGCCGTCAGCGGATTCTTCTTCGTGTCCGCATCCTCCCCGAGGATCCACCCCTTCGGTTGAGGAGTGGCCGGCTGCTCCGCGAGCAGGGCCGGAGCGGCGAGGGCAGCCGCTACCGCGGCCGCAACGCACAGGGAACGCATACGCATCGAACGTGACCTCCAGGCGCCGGCACGATCGCCGTCACGAAATGATACAGTTTTTTCAATGGCCGATTCTCGCGACTCTCGAACCGAAGACGCTGCCCATGTCCAGCCGCTGGCATACCACGACCTGGAGTTCCTCGATAGTGCGGAGGCGCGTCCCATCCGATTGTTGTCGGAGTACCTCGAACCGCAGCGGCGGTTCAAGACGCACAACATCCAGGACACCGTCGTGTTCTTCGGCTCCGCGCGAACCCTCAGTCGCGAGTTCGCCGAACAGGAGCTGGCAAAACTCGACACCGACGAAGCCAAGAAAGCGGCGGAGTACGAGGCGGCCGTGAAGCGCGGCCGGAAGGCGCTCGAGTGGTCGCAGTATTACGAGGACGCCCGTCAGCTGGCACACATGCTGACGGTCTGGAGCCTCTCGCTCGACGAGCCGCGTCGCCGCTTCGTCGTGTGCTCGGGCGGCGGTCCGGGCATCATGGAAGCCGCCAACCGCGGTGCGCACGAAGCGGGCGGCAAGACGATCGGCCTCAACATCCGGCTGCCGTTCGAGCAGGGGCCCAATCGCTACATCAGCGAGGGGCTGCACGTCGAATTTCATTACTTCTTCATGCGGAAATTCTGGTTCGCCTACCTCGCCAAGGCGCTGGTGATCTTTCCCGGGGGGTTCGGCACGCTGGACGAGATGTTCGAGATCCTCACGCTGGCGCAGACGGAGAAGCTATCGAAGAAACTGTGCGTGATCCTGTACGGAAGTGCCTACTGGGATGCGGTGTTCGATCTGAAGCCGCTGATGGAGTGGGGAGCGATCAGCGAAGCGGACGTGGACCTGCTCTGCAAGGTCGATACGCCCGCCGAGGCGTTCGGGAAGCTGAAGAACCACCTGCTGGCGCATCACATGGTGCCGGAGACAGCGCAGGAGACCAAGGCGCCCGGCATCGCGAAGACGAGAGACTGAGGAGGCACGATCGATGGACCGCACGGAGCGCGAGAGGATGATCGCCCTGTATCGAGACGGCTACCGCGCCGTCGTCGAGTCCTTGCACAAGGCGACGGAGAAGGAACTGGACGGCAGGGCGGCGCCCGGGAGATGGTCTGCCCGCGAGATCGTCCATCATCTTGCGGACAGCGAGATGACCGCCGCGGTCCGGCTGCGTCTCCTGCTCGGGAGTGACCGGCCCACGATCCACGGATACGACCAGGATGAGTTTTCGCGGCGCCTCCATTACGACCGCCCGCATGAGAGCTCGCTTGAAGCGTTCCGCTACGCCCGGGAATGCACGGCGTCACTCCTCGAGCGGCTGACCGAGGACGAGTGGCTGCGGGACGGGACGCACACCGAGGCGGGGAGCTTCGGCGTCGAGAAGTGGCTCCGGATCTACTCGGAGCACGCGCATCGGCACGCCCGGCAGATCGTCGAAGCGCGCGGCGCAGCCCGCACGGTATGAAACACGCCCGACCTGAAGGTCGGGCGTGTTAGTACAGCAAAAACGGCTCGCGCGATTTCCTGAACGCTTCTTCCTCGCGGCTGCTCGATTCGAGCAGCGCCGCCACCGTGCCGCCGTCTACCGCCGAGCGCAATCGAGCCGATCCATACAGGATGTCGACCGGCATCTTGTCGTGCTCGTATTCGTAGGGAGGGTCACGCCAGGCGAACTCGGTCGGTGCCTCCGCCCGGAACTCCTCGAGCATTTCGATGGCCGTGCGCACAGGCGTAAACGCCTGCCGATCCGTCACGTGCAGCTGACAGCCGCCGCACGTTTGTTTCGCGTGCTTCTGAAAGGTCGGTTCGAAGAACACCGGGCGGAAGTGCACACCGGGGAGGCCGCGCGCGTTCATCGCGGCCGCATAGCGATCGCCGTCGATCCACGGCGCACCGATCAGCTCGAACGGGCGGGTCGTGCCCCGCCCCTCGGACAGCATCGTGCCCTCGAACAGTACCGCTCCGGGGTAGACGACCGCGCTGTCGAGCGTCGGGATGTTCGGCGACGGCATCACCCAGGGCAGCGCCGTCTCGTCGTAGAACATGCCGCGGCGCCACCCCTCCATCGGGATCACGTGCAGGTCCGCATGGATGCCGAAGGCCTCGTTGAACAGCCGCGCGAGCTCCCCGATCGTGAGACCGTGACGCAAGGGGATCGGATACTGTCCGACAAACGAGGCGTAGGCCTCATCGAGCAGATGGCCCTCGACGCCATTGCCGTTGACCGGGTTCGGCCGATCGCACACGATCACGGGAATGCCGGCCCGCGCTGCCGCGCGCATCGTATTGGCCATGGTGTAGATGAAGGTGTAGACGCGCGTGCCGACGTCCTGCAGGTCCACGAGGAACGCATCGATGCCTTCCAGCATCTTCGGCGACGGCTCGCGCACCTCGCTGTAGAGCGAGTAGACCGGCACGTGGCGCTGCGTGTCACGCGCGTGCGGCGTCTCGATCATGTTGTCCTGCAGGTCGGCGCGGAAGCCATGCTGCGGGCCGAAGATCGCGGCAAGCGTCGTCGACGGGTCCTCGATAATGAGGTCCGCGCTGTGTCGGAACGCCGCATTGATCGATGCCGGATTACACACCAGACCGACCCGTCGGCCTTCGATCAGGCGCCGATCTGCCGACAACAGACGATCGATACCGAGGGTGACGGTGGAGACTGACGCGCTCGCGGGCATGGAGGCGAATTATAGCCCGCGTTGGCGCTCACCTTGCATTTCCCGGCGTTTGCAATCCCGCGTTCGCGGGAGGGAGGGCGATCACGACTGATATTCGGGATAGAATGACGGACTTAACCCCGTGATACTTGCTGTGCTGAACAACAAGGGGGGCGTGGGAAAGACCACCACCTCCGTGAATCTCGGCGCAGCCCTCGCATCGCCAAAGCGCCGCGTGCTCCTCGTGGATCTCGACAGCCAGGCGTCGGCGTCGCTCTGGTGCGGGGTGTCACGATCGCAGCTTGTTCCTTCCTCGGCGTCCTGCCTGCTCGAACAACTTCCTGTCGCCAAGGCGATCCGGCAGACCTCTACACCGAACCTCGATTTGATTACCGCGTCGGCGGAGCTCGCGAATGCCGACCTGAGGCTGTGTGAGGTGGTCGGGCGCGAGGTGACGCTGAAACGTGCCCTGCAGAGTGTTCGACAGCGGTATGACGTGATTGTTCTCGATTGCCCTCCCAGCCTGTCGCTGATTGGCGTGAACGCGTTGATGGCGGCCGACGCACTCCTCGTCCCGGTCGCGCCGCAGTTCCTGGCAGTGGAAGGCCTGGTCAGTTTGCTGGGCTCAGTGGATCAGGTCACGACCCGGCTTGGCTCGCGCGTCAAATTACTGGGGGTCCTCATGACGATGGTCCGGACGGGCCGCGCCGTTACAGAGGTGCGCGAGCGCCTTCGATCACAGTACCGCGAGCGCGTGCTGCACACAGAAATCTCGTTCTGCCGTGCGTTGGAAGAAGCCCCCGCCAGCGGGAAGTCGATTTTTCAGTTCGCCCCCCGCACGCAGGCCGCGGATGCCTTCAGGCGTCTCGCCGGCGAAGTCCTCGAGCGCCTCCGCCCTCGCCACTAGCGGCTTCACTCCGAAAAAGCGCACCGGTTGCCTTTGTTTGGGGTGGAACAATATAGTCGGTCGTCACGCCAAATACGGTTGAGCTTGAACTAAACTGTGCTGCCAGTGTTGAATAGCGCCGGCTCAGCAGATGAGTCTCGACGTCATATTAAGGGTGTCCTTAATCGTCGACGTAGGCAACTCTCTGAGACCCCGGAGACCCTGATGGCTCGGCGTGCGAAGTCGAAGAGCGCTAAAGCGCCCGCGGATATTTTTGCCCCGACCCGGCCGACGACGGCAGCGGCCAGGCGGGGGCCGGGCCGACCGCCTGTGCATGACGAGGCCTGGACGAAGGTGACCGTCGTGCTGTTCAATCGCCAGATCGTCTTTCTGGACCGCCTGGCCGCCAGCATTCGCGCGCAGAGCGGGGCAGCCATCAGTCGCGCGCAGCTCATTCGCGCGCTGGTGGATGCGGTTGCCGACGGCGACGTCGACCTCACGAGCGCGCGGTCCGAGCGGGACCTGAAGGTGACGCTCCTGGCGCGGCTGGGGCGGGTTCGAGGATAGTTCCCACGGTTTCCCCTTCCATCCGTGCGACCAAGAATCTAGTCTAGAGGTATGGAAAACACGCTGTTCCGCTCGTCGCCATGCCCGGAGTGCGGCGCCGGCATGTTGTGGACGCAGAATGCGTGGAAGGAGGGCGAGGTCGGGCAGGCGGCCTACCAGTGCCAGAACGGGCACGCCGTCGATCCGTCGGTGACGCGCCAGTGCCCGGTGTGCGGGATCCATGACACGGAGCTACTCGGCGATCGTGAGGGACGCCAGCAGTTCCGTTGCACGCGATGTGCGGAAGCCTTCGAATTCCCGCGGTGACCACGCCAGGCTGATTTCAGAGTAAGGCCGGCAGCCGATGAATGCGTCTGGGTCGCATGTCGAGCCACCCGCAATCCCCATACCTGCTCACCGTACGGAGTAGGCCCGACCTTCAGGTCGGGCGTGCCCGTTCTACCTCTCCTACACGCACCACAGAGGCACAGAGGTCCACAGAGATTCTTGGGCGGAGAACGTTCTCGACCGCCTAGCGCGCGACCATCCAGATGTCGGACTGCGCCTTGAGCGCGCC
This sequence comes from Vicinamibacterales bacterium, assembly GCA_035575695.1. Classification (GTDB taxonomy): domain Bacteria; phylum Acidobacteriota; class Vicinamibacteria; order Vicinamibacterales; family 2-12-FULL-66-21; genus JACDCA01. Next base: position 4,328 of record DATLXP010000192.1, on the reverse strand, counting down.
GAGGTAAATCGTGCGTCCGTCTGGCGAGATCGGCGGGACGTTTCCCCAAAAGCGCCACGGCGAGTTCTCGAGCAGCGTGCGGTGGCGCCCCGTCACCGTGTCGACCAGGTGGATGCGGTCCTGGCGATCGACCACCAGCACGCGCCGGCTGTCGGGGAGCCACGCGACCGAATAGCCGTCGCCGAGCGGATGTCGAACGCTGAGGCGGCCTGTTCCACCGGGCGTGATGTCGTAGACGCCAAAGGCTTTGATCGTGCCGGCACCCGACATCATCGGGCCCAGCAGGCGGCGGCCGTCGCGCGACCAGTCGATCGGGATCAGCCATTCCTCGGAGGTGCCGAGGCCTTCGAGCCGGCGGGCGTTCCCTGGGGTCCAAGGCCGGGCCGGGTCCGCGATCCATGACTCCCCATCAGTCAGGGTACTGGCGATCAGCCGATCGCCCGACGGAGACAAAGTCGGGAAATGGAGGTTCCGGTCGGGCAGATCGGAAATGCGCCGCAGGCCGCTGCCGTCGGCCCTGATGCTCCAGATCTCGAAGCGCCCCGTGCGGTTCGAATAAAAGAACACCTCCCGGCCGTCGCGCGACCATCTCGGCCAGCGGTCCCGGTGCACATCGTCGGTCAGCCGGCGGAGGTCGGAGCCGTCCGCACGACAGACGAAAATATCGTCGCGGCGGCCGCTCTGGGAACTGAGCAGCAGCCACTGGCCATCGGGCGAGATGGCACTGGGCGAGAGGACGTCGTTGGCGTCGATCAAGGTCCGGATGGGGCCGACCGAGTCGGTCACGGGATCGAATGGCACCGCCACGGGATTGATCGTGCGCATCTCCGAGCGAAACACCATCCGGGATTGGTCTTTCGACAGGCTCGGGCGGTCCGCCGCGACGTAGACGCCCTTGGTGATCGCTTCCGGCTTCGCGCGCGCCCGTCCGGTCGTCTCGTCGATCGGGACGCGCCAGATATTCATCGACCCTCCGCGGTCACTCGCGAAATAGAGGTGCCGCCCATCGGCCGACCACGTCGGGCTCCAGTCGAGCGGGGCGTCGCTCAGCACCGGCTCGAGGCCGGTGCCGTCGGTCGTGATCGTGAACAGGTCCCGCTGCCCGCCCGTCCGCCCCCAGAACGCGATGCGATGCCCGGATGGCGACCACGAAGGCTGAATCGCGTCGGCGACGGTGATTTTCCGGGCGGCGGATTCCCCCGCTGCGTCGACAATCCAGAGCGCGCTCTCGGAATGGCGCGTGTAGGGATCCAGCGCTTCCTCAGTCGCGAAGACAATCTGCCGGCCATCCGGGGACCACGACGGGTCGAAACCAAAGTCGGTGAGCCTGCGTGCCGACTCGCCGGTGGCGCCGACGAGGTGGATGCCGCCGTCCCGGTCGGACTCATGGAACGCGATGGTGATCCCGTCTGGAGAGAAGGCGGGTCCGCTCTCGTCGCGCGAGGGGTCCCCCGCAACGAGGATGGTGGTTCGTCCGCCGACACGCTGCACGGAAATGTCCCAGGTGCCATTGGCACGGCTCGCAAAGGCGATCGAGGCGCCGTCTGGCGAAATGGCCGGCGCCGTTTCCTCGCCCGACTGATTAGTGAGCTGCGTGAAGTTCTCGAACGTCGGTGATGGCTGCTGGCCTCGCGTCCCGGCCCACCATCCCGCCAGTGCGGTGAGCAGCACCAGCACCAGGATGCCCAGGATACGGGCAGGGGCGTAACGGCGGATCGGGACCGTGGCCGCCGGCGTTGCGTCGGGGGCATGTGCCGCGCGCTCGAGAGCGATCCGCGCTTCGCCGATGTCTCTGAGCCGCTGCCGCGGGTCCCGCTCCAGGCACCGCGTGAGCAAATGGCGCACGCCGTCTGGCAAGGGTGAGGGCAGCCGCGTCATATCCGGATCGCGGCTCACGACGAGTGCGATCGTGTCGGCGACGCTCTCGCCCTGGAACAGCTGCGTGCCGGTCAGCATCTCGAACAACACGACGCCGAAGGCCCAGACGTCGGCGCGCTTGTCCACGGTCCGTCCGCGTGCCTGTTCCGGGGCCATGTAGGCCGCGGTGCCCAGAATGACGCCTCGCTCGGTGAGCGCCGGGCTCGTGATGGTCGGCGCTCCAGCGCCGGAATCCGAGTCGGCTTCCATGGCTTTGGCAAGGCCGAAGTCCAGCACCTTCACCGTCCCGTCCTGGCGCACGCGGACGTTGGCTGGCTTCAGATCGCGATGGATGATCCCGACGTCGTGGGCCGCTTCGAGCGCGGCTGCGATCTGCCGGGCAATCTCGATGGCTTCATCGGCTGGAAGGGGACCCCGCGCAATCCGTTGAGACAGGTCCTCCCCCTCGACGAGCTCCATGACCAGGGCACGGCTCGCGCCCGACTGCTCGAGCCCGTAGATGTGCGCGATGTTCGGATGATTGAGCGCGGCCAGCGACCGGGCTTCACGATCGAAACGGGCAAGCCTGTCTGGATCAGCGGCGAAAGTCGCGGGAAGGATCTTCAGCGCCACCGTTCGGCCGAGGCTGGAGTCATGCGCCCGGTAGACCTCGCCCATGCCGCCGGCGCCGAGAGGAGCCATGACTTCGTACGGGCCGAGCCTGGTACCAGGGGGCAGCATCAGCGGGTATTTTAGCGTGTTCGCGGGAAGCAGGCCGGATGTCAGGCGCGGCCGCGCACGACGTCGGGCTCGCACGCCGTCTATAATCACCTCCGTCCGGCTCACACGGTGTCGCACCACGGGCACGCGACGCGGCCGGCCAGATGTATGCGCTGGATCACGCTCGCCCGGGCCCAGGTTCTCATCAAGCTGGCCGAGCAAAGTGGTCAAGGAGTGGAGCATGAAACCCAAGAACACGATCTGCCTCTGGTTCGACAAGGACGCGCATGACGCGGCGCGCTTCTACGCCGCCACCTTTCCCGACAGCAAGGTGACCGCTGTTCACGAGGCGCCCGGCGACTACCCCGGCGGCAAGAAGGGTGATGTGTTGACGGTGGAGTTCACCGTGGTGGGCATGCCCTGTCTCGGTCTCAATGGCGGCCCGGACTTCAGGCACAGCGAGGCTTTTTCCTTCCAGGTCGCGACGGACACTCAGGAGGAAACGGACCGCTACTGGAACGCGATCGTCGGCAATGGCGGCCAGGAAAGCCAGTGCGGTTGGTGCAAGGACCGCTGGGGCCTCTCCTGGCAGATCACGCCGCGCGTGCTCACCGACGCGCTCGCGGCTGGCGGCAGTGAGGCCAGGCGCGCCTTCGAGGCGATGATGTCGATGCAGAAGATCGACGTCGCCACCATCGAGGCCGCGCGGCGAGGCTGACGTGGACACGGGTGAGCTACGCCATTCGACAATGCGTGGCGGCGAACACCAGCGGGGACGTTCAACGAGGCTGGCCCGGCTGGGCGCCTTCACTCTGATCATTCCCGGCTGTGTGTTCGCTGTTCTGATCGCGAATGCACTCACCGACGGATATTTCCGCGACGAGTTCTACTACCTGGCCTGCGCCCGGCGCCTCGCCTGGGGCTACGTCGACCATCCTCCGTTCACCGTCGCACTTATCGCGCTCATCACCAGCATCTTCGGCGATTCCCTTCTGGTGCTCCGCGCGACTGCCGCCGCCGCGGGGGCCGCTTCGGTCTGGCTCACCGGCCGCATCGCACGTCGGCTCGGGGGGAATCACACCGCTGAAACCGTGGGGATGGTCTCTGTCGCGGTCGCTCCGATGCTTCTCGGCACCGCCACCTTCTACTCGATGAACGTGCTCGAGATCCTGATCTGGACCTGGACCTCGTTTCTGTTACTTGACGCGCTCGACCACCCCACAACGGATCGGTGGGTCCGGCTCGGCGCCCTCCTCGGCGTTGGCCTGCTGAACAAGATCAGTGTGCTGTGGCTGGGCGCCGGCATCGCGGTCGGACTGCTGCTGTGGCGTCGCGCCGCCCTGCGGACGCGAGGGCCGTGGCTTGCCGCAACGATCGCCGGCTTCTTTCTCCTGCCGCATGTCGCCTGGCAAATGGCAAACGGCTGGCCAACGGTCGAGTTCATCCGCAATGCCAGCGCCGACAAGATGCTCGAGAACAGCGTCGCCGGTTTCTTGGCGAGCAGGTGATGAACATGCATCCGGTGACGGCGCCGGTGTGGATCGCCGGCCTCTGCTTCCTCTTGTTCGCGCGCAACGCCCGGTCGTACCGGGCACTCGCGTGCATCTACCTTGTCCCGCTGGCGATCCTGCTCCTGAATCGCACGAGCCGCAGCGGATACCTGGCGCCGGCGTATCCGCTGCTGTGTGCTGCGGGCGGCGTCGCACTCCAACCATGGCTGTCCACGCGCCCGCGCCGCATGATCGCGGTTG
>DATLXP010000191.1:0-2496 GCA_035575695.1 Vicinamibacterales bacterium | reverse complement strand
TGCGAATGGCATAGACGTAAACTCGCGGCCGTGCCGCGCGGAGGGTTCGAATGAACAATGTAACCAGGCTGACCTGGTGGTCGGTGCTGATACTGATTGCGATCGTCGTCCTGGCGATCGTCCTCGCGCGCCGGTAAGAGGGGGCTAGCGGCGGAATTTCATGACGAGGAAGAGGACCAGCATCACGGCCAGCGCGACGACAATAAGACCGACCGTAAACCCTGCTTTGAAGATCCCCTTTTAGAGCTGACAACAGCGAAGTCATCCCGCGAATTGTCCTGCGACGGTTGCGGCAAACGCCACGACAATCCCGTTCTTTCGGCTCTTCGGTGAGGAGGACCTGCAACATTCCAGTTTGGCCTTCGAAACAGCCATGACAAGAGCTTTGCACTTGGCATGGTCGCCGGCTTCAGGGTGTTCATCTGCGACAATCTGGCCTTCCGGGGCGACTTCTTTGCCATCGCCAAGAGGCACAGCAAGAAGCTGATGGACGAATTCATCGACACCGTTTCAATCGGGGTCGACCGGGTCCAGCGGCACTTCGTTCCGATTCAGGAACGGGTGAACGCCTGGCAGAACCACCAGCTCCCGGACATTGAGGCGCAAAGCATCATCTATCGCGCATTCATTGCCGGCGAGCTCGAAGCTCCGAAACACTTGGCTCCGCTGGTCCACCAAGAGTATTTCGAACCAAAGGTGAGGGAGTTCGAACCAAGGACTGTCTGGAGCCTTCAAAACGCCTTTACGACATAGACAGCGATCGCCACGACCGACGCCCAGACAATCAGCGCGCCGGCGGCCATCACCGTGAACAGAGAGGCGATCTGCTCGGCGTCCCGGCCGGCGGTGACCAGAGCGGATTGCGGGCCGTCGCATCCGGCCACGAGAACAGCGCTCCCCAGAAGCAGCAGTCGCCGGGCGGAATGCCAGGTCCCAACGGCCGTCACCCTCGCGCCCGCGACGACCACGGTGCCATCAACCGGCCGAGCGGCTTGAGCAACTCCACGTGATCCGCCACCGACTTCACGACGACCAGCATCGGGACGGCGAGAACCGTCCCCCACGCGCCCCACAGCCACGTCCACAGCAACAGGCCCAGAAAAACAGCAAGGGCGTTCATCCGCTCGGCTTTGCCCATGAGTGCCGGGGTCAGGAGCCACCCTTCGAGCGACGTGATGACGAGGGCGGCGCCAGACATCCGCAGTGCCTGCGTGATTCCGCCGTCCTGGGCCAGGCCCACCACGAACAACCCACCCGACACAACCACCGGACCAAAGTAAGGGATCGAGTTGAAGATGCCTGCAAGAATCCCCCAGACTGCCGCCTGCCGAACGCCCATCCATGCGAGCACAACCCACGTCGCCGCCCCGACGATGAAGGCCATCATCAGAAGGACGAGGAGGTAGCGTTGGGTCTGCGCGTTGATCTCGTCGAGAACCGTGGCTGTCTTCAGCCGCCGCTCATCAGTCGGTCCGGCGATCTCGATCAGCCTGTCGCGAATGTAAGGGCCGGAGATCAGTAGAAAAAAAAGAAGAAAGAAGATCACGACCAGGTCTCCGGCAAAGGCGACGATGGCGCCGGCAGCGCGCTGGACGAAAGGGGCAGGCGCTCGGTCCGATGCACCTTCGCCGGGATCCGACCCGCCAGGCGCGGCGCGACTGGTCGTTCCTGATTCCCCCATCACCTGCTCGAGAGCCTCACGGCCCAACCCGACCCGCGAGAGCACCGCCTCCCGCGCACGCTGAGTGGCGCGAGGCACGGCTTCAAGTGCCTGCACGGCATCATCCCTGAGAACGTACGCGCCCCCCGCCCCTGCCCCGAGCAGCACGAGCATGACAAGACTCGAGCCGGCAATTCTCGGCAGTCGGTGGCGCGCCAGCCACGAGACGACCGGCTCGAGCGCATAGCTGATGAGCACGGCCAGTGCGATGGGAATCAGGAGCTGTCGGGCCGCGCGCAGAAAAAAGACCACGGCGACCACGGCCGTGAGCCAGAGGGCCATGGCGTTCGCGGAGGAGATCCGGGCCGGAGTCAGCGGCCGGGGAACGGTTTCTCACGACGCACTACCGACGGTTTGGAGGTCAGCAGGTGTGCCCGTCTCCGTTGCCGACCGTTCCCGACGATTACGATGCGTGCGTACGGCAGCTACGTCGGCGGCTCGGCCTCACCCAAGCGGCATTAGCCCGACTGGTGGGCGCTGCGGGCAAGGCCGTAGTGTACCAGTGGGAATCCCGTAAGCGCTCGCCATCGCCCGTGCTGTGGCAACACCTCTTAGAGCTGCAGCGCCGCCGCACATGAGGCTATCAACCGGGCGGCAATCCGGCCAGTGGTTTGTATGCCATCGCGCAGGCGCTAGTGACGCGGCCGATGAACTTCCTGAACGAACGGATGGGTCCCTACGACGCGTTGAACGCCGTGTCGGCCATGTTCGCCCTGGCCGTTACGCCATCGGTGTGGCGACGCTTCGGCACGGGCTATGCCCTGATCATCCTGCTC
>DATLXP010000190.1:0-3695 GCA_035575695.1 Vicinamibacterales bacterium | reverse complement strand
CATCACCACCTCGCTCGATCCCTACTTCAACATTGCGTACCGGTTCGGGGCGATCTTCCTTGGTGAACCGTATCCGGGCGGAGCCGGGCGGCCTGACCTGGCGGTCGCGCTGCTGCGCAAGGGGATCGCGGCACAGCCGGGAAATTGGCAGTACTACCATGACATCGGCTTTGTCTATTACTGGGAGATGCGTGATTTTCCGACTGCCGCCGACTGGTTCCGGCGCGCCGCCGCGCTGCCGAACGCGCCGGACTGGCTGCTGCCGGTCGCCGCGGCGATGCTGACCGAGGGGACCGACCGCACCTCGGCGCGATTCATCTGGCGGCAGATGCTGCAGGGGGAGCAGGAGTGGCTGCGCGCGCGGGCGCAACGTGGCCTGCTACAACTCGACGCGCTGGACCAGATCGATCGGCTGGCGGCATTCGTCGCCAGCGTGCCCCGGCGTGAGGGGGAGGCGTATAGCTGGATCGACCTGGTGCGCAGGGGCGGGCTTCAAGGGATCCCCGTGGATCCGGGCGGCACCCCCTACGACCTCGATCCGCATACGGGACAGGTCTCGGTGTCACAGGCCTCGCCGCTGTTTCCGATGCCCGCCGGGGGGAGCCGATGACCGCTGTCGAGATCACGCTCGTCGGTCTACTCGGACTTGCGATCGGCAGCTTCCTCAATGTCGTGATCCACCGGCTTCCCCGGGAAGAATCGCTCGTGAGCCCGGGCTCCCGGTGCCCGGATTGCGGCTACGCGCTCCGGTGGTTCGACAACGTGCCGGTTCTGAGCTACGCCCTTCTCGGCGGACGGTGCCGCGGGTGCCGCGCCGCCATCAGCATTCGGTATCCGCTCGTCGAGTTGATCACCGCCGCCGTGTTCCTGTGGCACTACGTCGTGTTCGGGTGGACGCCGCTTCTCGCGGTGCGGCTGCTGCTCGCCGCGTCACTCGTGACGCTCTTTGCGATCGATCTCGAACATCACCTCCTGCCCGATGCGGTGACGCTGCCGGGGATCGTCGCCGGCCTCCTCGCCAGCGTGTTCCTTCCGCCCGGCCTGGTGGCGGCGCTCCTTGGCGCGCTGCTCGGCGGGGGCATTCTGTGGCTGATCGGCGAAGCGTATTTCCGGTACTCGGGTGAAGAGGGGATGGGCGGCGGCGACGTCAAGATGCTCGCGATGGTTGGTGCGTTCCTCGGGTGGAAGCTCGTGCTGCTGACGCTCGTCCTGTCGTCGGTGGCCGGTTCTCTCCTGGGGCTCGGATTGATTCTCGCGCGGCGCGGCGGGATGAAGCAGGCGCTGCCTTTCGGAACCTTCCTGGCCCTCGGTGCGCTGGCGGCGTCGCTCTACGGCGACCAGGTCGTGACCTGGTATGCGGGGCACCTCGGATGACCGAAAGCGGCATGCTCTTTCTCGGGTTGAACGCGATTGTCGCCGCGCTCGTCGGCGTGCTCGCGTTTGCCGTGACGAAGTTCATGGTCGCGGCGCGGTCCGTCGCGGGTGATCGTCACGCCGGGGGGGAGACCGCGTTCATGGCTGCCGCGATGGACCAGGCGCTCCAGCGCCTGCGCGCGCAGGAGCGGGCGATGAAGGAACGCGCCGAAGCCTCCGAGCGCCTGAGCGACGAGATCATCGCCAGCATCACCTCTGGTCTTCTGGTGGTCGGTGAAGATCGGGTCGTCGGCACGCTCAATCCCGCAGGACGGCGGATGCTCGGCCTGGGGCCGGACACGCCGAGCGCGGCGATGGACGTGGTCCTTCGAAGCGCCGGGCCGCTCGCGGCCGTCATCGAGGAATGTCTCGCGTCGGCGCGCCCGGTCCTTCGGCGCACGATCCAGACGCGCACCCCTGCGGGCGACACCGCGCATCTCGGCGTGACCGTCTCGCCGATCCGCGACGGGTTGGGCCACGCGCATGGAGCCATCTGCCTGTTCACCGACCTGAGCGCCGTGGTGGAGCTCGAAGAGCAGCTGCGCCTGAAAGACAGCCTGGCCCGCCTCGGCGAGCTATCCGCAGGCATTGCGCATGAGTTCCGTAACGGCCTGGCGACGATTCACGGCTACAGCCGTCTCCTCGTGCTCGACAAGCTGCCGACAGACTACCGCCCCTTCGTGCAGGGGATCAGGGACGAGACCGAAGCCATGCGGCAGATCATGACGAACTTCCTGAACTTCGCGAAACCGACGGAGCTCGTGCTGGCCCCTGTGGCTCTCCAGGGCCTGGCGGACCGTGCGGCCGACGAAGTGCGAGCGGACGTCGTCGCACGAGGAGGAGAGGTCCGAGTCGCGGGGGTCTTCGGCACCGTGCAGGGGGACGAAGTGTTGCTGCGCCAGGCGTTCAGCAATCTGTGCCGCAACGCGCTCGAAGCCTGCGTCGACGCAGGGGCGCCACCCCGGATCGAGATCGAAGGCACGATCGACCCGGCCCAGCGCACGCAGCAGGTGACCGTGCGCGACAACGGTCCCGGGGTGGACGCGAGCGTCACCGCCCGGATGTTCCGTCCGTTCTTCACGACCAAGGCGAAGGGCACCGGACTTGGGCTGGCCCTCGTGCAGAAAATCATCGTCACGCACAACGGTCGGATCGCGGTGTCGAACGGCCCTGCGGGCGGGGCGCGCATGACGGTGACTCTCCCGCTATTCGAGTCGCCCCCCTCGTCATGACTGCAGGCCTGAAGGCCTGCGCTACGGGGGGTGAGTCGTAGCGCAGGCCTTTAGGCCTGCCGAACTGCCGGGCCGCATGAATTTCAGAATCGTAATAATCGTTTCACAATTGCACACATTCAGTCTGCGTAATTCACGCGGATAATCCTCGTAAACTGCTGAAAATACTAGTTATATTCCCGCCGGTCTGGTCCGCCGGCGTCAGGGCCGATCTGTGGCAGTCCCATTGCTCTCTCCCTCCTCTGAATGCTTCCAATCCGTAGCCACGCGTCGGGATTCTCCCTGACGGAGCTCATGCTGGTCGTCGCGGTTGCCGGCACGCTGATGGCGATCGCCCTGCCGATTTTCACAGACGTGACGGCGAGCACCCAGCTCAATGAGGCGACGCGGCTGGTGGAGCGCGAGTTTCAGGATGCACGCCTTCGCGCCGTGGCGTCGAACCGGTCGCTTCGCGTCCGCACCAATTGCCCGTCGGTTGGCTTCGTCCGCTCGGTAGAGGTCCTGGGCACCGCGGCGGACACGGCAGCCGACCGCTGCCTGCAGACCGCCTACCCGTATCCGGCCGACACCGACGTGATGACGCGCCCTAACTACGACGGTCCGCTGCGCTACATTCCGAATGCGGCGACCGCCACCACCATCACCATCGAGTTTTCACCCGACGGCGTCGCCCGCCTTGTGATCGCCGGTGTTGCGCAGCCGATGGCAGCGGCGCAGACGATCACGGTCACACGGCAGAACAAGTCACGCACGGTCACGATCAATGGCGCCGGCAAAATCCAGTACCAGTAGGGGCTTCAGCCTCGTAGAAGTCCTCATTTCGATGGGCCTGCTGACCGCCGTCTCGCTTGGCGTGGCGCAGCTCTTTGCGGTCTCGGCGCGCGCCAATTTCACCGCCAAGGGGCAGACGTCCACGACCTCCCTGGCCGAGCAGAAACTGGAACAGCTTCGCGGCCTGACGTGGGGATATGACACCGAGGGGCAAGGGCTGCCCGTCAGTGACACGACCACCAACCTGGCCGTGGATCCGCACACTGCGACCGGTGCCGG
>DATLXP010000189.1:0-5045 GCA_035575695.1 Vicinamibacterales bacterium | reverse complement strand
CGCGCGAAGCGACATCTTTTCCTTCGGAGCGTTGTTGTACGAAATGGTGACGGGCACGCGCGCGTTCGACGGCGGGAGCCAGGCGAGCATCATCGGCGCGATCCTCGAGCGCGACCCGCCTCCGATGGCTGCGCGTATGCCCTTGACTCCTCCGGCGCTGGAACGCGTCGTCCGCAAGTGTCTCGCGAAGGACCCGGAGCGCCGGTGGCAGAGCGGGGCGGATCTGGGCGACGAGCTTGCCTGGATTGCGCAGTCATCCGGTGTGGTGCAGCCATCGGGAGCCGTTAAGCCGCGCCGCTTCGGTCGAGTCTCCCGTGCGGCCGCGGGGGCCGCGCTGATCATCGCGATGCTCGGGGGAGCACTGGCGTGGGCTCTCGTCCGGAGCTCTCCCGCTACTGTCGTGCCGCCCTGGCATCTCAGCATCGCCGTACCCGAAGGCGCTCGCGTCGCGCCGGGGGGCATCGCCGTGTCGCCCGACGGAAAGACGATCGTCTACTCGGCCTCCTCGTCGCAAGCGGCCGAAGGCGCCGGGTCCACGGCCGCCGAGGGCATCACGCGTCTGTACGTCCGCCAGTTCGATGCGCAGGAATCGATCCCTCTCCCCGGCACGGAAGGTGCGCGGACCCCCTTCTTTTCAGTAGACGGGCTCTCGGTCGGCTTCTTTACCGACACGGCGCTCATGAAGGTGTCGCTGCTTGGGGGGCGGCCGATCCGGATCTCCGCTGCCCCGCCGGTGGCGCGCGGGGCCGCCTGGCTGCCGGACGACTCCATCGTCCTCGCGCCGACCCAGAGCTTCGGGCTTCATCGACTCGCCTCTGGTGCCGAGATGGGTGAGGAGCTGACCACGCTGGATGAGAGCCGGGGAGAAAAGGGCCACCAGTGGCCGTCAGTGCTGCCGGGCGGGGAGTACGTCCTCTACACGGTACGGCACGGAACAGCCTCGAACGAAGAGGCGGCGGATGTGGGGGTTGTTCATGTAGCGACCAGGACGCAAGCGCTGGTCCTGAAGGATGCCGCCTACGCGCGATACTCGCCAACGGGGCACCTGCTGTTTGTTCGCGGCGGCAACCTCATGGCGGTGCCATTCGATCTCGCGACACGGAAGACGGAGGGGACACCGGTGCCGGTGGTCCACGGCCTGTCTGTGAGCGGATTGACCGCCGGAGCGCATTACGCCGTCGCTCCGGACGGAACGCTCGTCGTCATGCGGGGATCGTTCGGAGAGGCCGACAGGGTGGCGACCTGGGTGGACCGTTCGGGCAAACCGATCGCCGCGCCGGAATTTGCCGCGACCAGCGGGCCGCGCATCTCGCCAGACGGGACGCGTGCCGTGTTCGGCGGGGTGTCAGCGGAGCGGGACAGCGAGATCTACATGGCCGATCTCGCGCGCGGAACGACCGTGCGATTCAGCGCGGACCCGCGTGAGGACTTCAACGCGACCTGGACGCCTGACGGCCGCCGCGTGATCTGGGCGGCGCTGATGGCCGGGGGTCGTGCGCCCTTCCTGGTCTGGCGCTCCTCCGATGGCACGGGGGCGGCGGAAGAGATCATGCCGCGGACCGACGAAGCGCAGTTCATGGGATCCGTGTCGCGAGACGGGATTCTCGCGTACTCCCAGACCCGGGGGGGCAGGATCTGCGACATCTGGACCGTGCCGCTCACCGGGACCCGCACGCCGCGGCCGTTCATTCATGGGACCGCCCTGGAGTACGGCCCGGAATTCTCCCCCGATGGCAAGTGGATCGCGTATGTCTCGGATGAAGCGGGGGCGCGGGATGTCTATGTCGTGCCGTACCCGGGCCCTGGGGCCAAGCGCCGGGTCACCGTCAATGGCGGGGTTGCTCCGTCATGGAGCCGCGACGGCAGGGAACTGTTCTATCAGACGCCGGAAGGCCTGATGTCCGTCCCGGTTTCGGCAACGGCCGACATCCAGTTCGGGGCTCCCCGGCTGCTGTTCGGCGGGGGGTTCCTCAGCGAAAGCCGTGAGGACGCTCCGCGGGAGTACGACGTCGCACCAGGCGCCACCCGATTTCTCATGACCAAGTCCGAGCGGAAGAGCGGGGACATCCCGCCATCCCTCGATGTCATCTTCAACTGGGCCGCGGCAATGACGGCGCGGGGTGCGCGCCGCTGACGACGGACCGTTCAACCGGACTATAATCCGTCCACTTTCAGACAATGTCCCTGACGACCGGCGCCAGGCTTGGCCCGTACGAGGTCGAGTCCGCCATTGGCGCCGGCGGCATGGGAGAGGTCTACCGCGCGCGCGGCAACCCTCGAGCGGCAACGGCTCGCAGCGTCCACTCAACGTCGTGAAAACGGTATTGATATGGCAAAGTCCTGCTCGCCCACCAGGCGGCCGACGCGACGGACACGAAACGCGGGCTCTACGCGGTATCGGTGGAGGACGCCAGGGTCTCCTGGGTCGCCGGCACCGCGGCCGGGGCCATCAATGGCGACTTGTCGCCCGACGACCGCTGGATCGCGTATCAGTCGAGCGAAACCGGGCGCGCCGAAATTTACGTGCACCCCTTTCCGGACCTCGCTGGCGGACGGTGGCAGGTGTCGGCCGGCGGCGGCTTGCAGCCCGTGTGGGGCCCTGACGGCCGCGAACTGTTCTTCCGCGGCCCGGATCGGCGCCTGATGGTCGCGTCGGTCGAGACCCAACGCAGTCTTATCCTCGGGACCCCGGCGCCCCTGCCGGTGGAACTCTTTGCCCCCGCGCCTGGACGTCCCTATGACATTTCACCTGACGGCAAGCGGTTCGTGATCATCGAGGAGGGGGAGCCGACGATGCAGGCGCTGCCCCAGATCACACTGGTCCTCAACTGGGCCGAGGACCTGAAACGGCTGATGGCGCCCGCCAAGTGATCGCATAGTCTTTGTGCAGGCGTTGACATCCAGGCGCATACAATTCACACTGAATCGTATGCGAACGACCCTCGATCTTCCCCCCGACCTTCTCGACGAAGCGCGCCTGGGACTCGGGTTCAAGTCCAAGACCGACACCATCGTCGTTGCGCTCAGGGAGCTCGTCCGCCGTCAGCGTCTCGAGCACTTGAAGGGGCTGCTCGGCCGCGTCGAGCTCGACCTCGATCTCCCCGCCAGCCGGCGTCGACCGCGCCGGTGATCGTCGTCGATACGTCCGTCTGGATTGCCGCGCTCCGCCGTGGCGCCGGCGACGAGGCGACGGTGCTGCGCCGGTTGCTGGATGCTGATGAAGTCCTGTTGCCGGTGCCGGTCAGGATCGAGTTGCTGTCGGGAACATCCCTGCGTCAGCGCACGTCGTTGCGGACCGGTCTGTCCGCACTGCCGATCGCGTATCCGACCGACGAGACATGGCGCCTGATGGACGCGTGGACGGACCGGACCGCCGGCGCCGGCGCGACGTTCGGCGTCGGGGATCTGCTGATCGCGGCCATGGCGCACGAGGCCGGTGCGCTGGTGTGGTCGCTCGACGGGGCATTTGATCGTCTTGGCCGTCTGCAACTGGTGTCACGCTACGAGCCCTGACGGCTGCGTGTAGGCTTGCATCATATGGAGACCACACAGCGCATGCCTGCACAGGACTACACCAGCCACGCGCATCGGCCCACCGCGACCATCGTCGGCGGATTGTTCCGCGCTGCGCTTTGCGTCCGACGAGGAACTGCCCTTGCTCCTCGAGCGCGCGTCACGGGAGCGGCTTGCCCCATCCGACATCAAGCGCGCGGTCCGCGCCTGGGTGGCGGACCATGAGCGCACGTAGCGGCCGGTCGATGATGGCGGCGCATGTGATCCGCCGCGTGATCCTCACCACACAGTCGACACGTGCTCGTATCGCCGGATGTTGCTGTCCTTCGTGACGAGCGTAGCGCCGTGATGACGCGCCGATGCGACGATGATCTGGTCGGCCGGATCGCCATGGAACGGCTGCGGCAGCTCACAGCTGTCCATCAGGATCGCGGGCGTCACCTCCACCAGCGCAAGGCCCGGGACGCCCAGGGCGTGCTCGATCCATTCCCTGGCTGGACGGTCCAGAACGAGCTGCTTCTTTTCGACTTTCTTGGCGATCTCCCAGATGGAGATCATGGACAGCGAGACGCCCGCCCCTCGGGACGCCCGCTGGATGGCGCGTGCGGCCCCCCGTGACAGCCGGTGATCCTCCGTCACCCACCAGACCCAGGCATGCGTATCAAGGAAGACCGGCATCCCACTCCTCGCCCGTCCCGTACGCGTGGCCACGCTCCCTGAGGATGCTTCCGGCCAGGCCCTTTTGGGGCCTGGCGGTCGGCACGTACGGGACGAGCGTCGCGACCGGCTTGCCGCGCTTGGTAATCGTGATCGACGTCTTCCGCTGGGCGACCTCGTCCAGCACTTTGAGGCACCGGTCCTTGAATTTCCCTGCAGCCATGCGAGTCATTTAGCCATATAGCCATAGCCATCTAGCCAAGTCAAGACAGTGTAGCTTCGTTGCGGCGACTGCGAATGCGTCAGACCTACGACAGCCCGGCCTGGATTCCACAGTCGCTCTTCGAAGGCAACTTCGCGACGCAGGTGATCGGAGACCTCGACACGATCGCGGGTGACACGGTCGGGCTGGTGCCGTGGCGCGGCAATGCCGTGGTTCCTGCTTTCGGGATGGCGCGGAGCCTGGCCGGCGGATGCCAATCGGATCCTCAACGCGCATCATCACGAGAAGACGACGAGGCTCCGCGTCGCCGGGATTGCCAACCTTGAACTCCGATCCTGCGTCATCCGTATCGAATGCCATGACGATCCTTCAGAAATTGTTCGGCCCGAAGGCGCCCCCTCAGCGCGTCCGCATCTGTGTCGAATGCGGCATGCCGATCGCCGACCACAGGGACTGGTGCAGCATTTTCCGGACGCAGCGGGAGATGGACGCCAGCAAGAAATGAGTCCGCTGGTATACTGCCCGTCAGTCAGGTGGAAGTTGCCTCCTGCTTGAGCCCTTGCCAAGCGCCTGAATCGAGATCCGCCTCGTTTCTCCCGCCACTGTCAGAGAGCTGAGCCGCAGCCGCATCCATCACACGATCCAGGGTGCC
>DATLXP010000188.1:0-2127 GCA_035575695.1 Vicinamibacterales bacterium | reverse complement strand
GAAACTCCCCCGATTCTCCCCGTCATCCCCTTCGACATTGATCGCGATCGCGTCACAAGATCGTCGTGCGTGGATCCCACTGAGGCTGGTGGCCCGCCGCCAGCGAGGAGAGCTCCCATGTACGGCAGGATGCTATGGCGTGTGACGTCGCTCGTGGCTGTTGTCTTTGCGTTGAGCGGTCAGGGACTGGCCCAATCGGCGGCACCGACGGCGCTTCGCGGAACGATTCACGACTATCTCTTGACCAACGGCGAACGCTGGCACGTGTCAGGGGAATGGTCTCTGCAGCTCACAGGTCAGAGCAAAGGGGACTTCTCGGCGGCCTTGATCGGGGTGCCGAGGGACAATCCTCCCACCTTTCCGGGCGTGAGCGTCGCTCACACCCACCATGTCTCGATTGTCCAGGGTGACGTCGCCATCACCCAAAACCGCCAACGGGAACTCTATCCTCACTATCAGTGGCCCCGGGAGATTCGCGGGTAACGGCAACCTGCAGTCCGCTTTTTCCGGGTCTCCTGTGCAGGTCACCATCAAGGGGGGCAACGCGATTTCCTACAGCAACTTCGAAATGATCATCGGAGGGCTCGCAGCGACGAACCACTACGGCGCGGAGACGTTTCACGGACTGGTCACGCACGTGGGAGCCCCGCCTCCCGAGCAGCAGCCTTCCGGTCCCTGCCCTGCCGGCCAGCCGTCGTCGCCGAAACCTTCGGGATCCTTTGTTCCGACCCAGGACTGCCAGGGATGGGTGCCCGCGGATCATCCTCTGGCACGCCGGTAAACAGCCCACCGAACGAGGCGAGCGTCCGTCACTTGGATGCGGCCATCCGGATCGCGACGATCAGGTTGGTCGGCCGTCGCTGAACTGGCAACCGGGCTTGCTGGTTCAGCGACGCGCCCGCTGCGGGGCGTGACAAAATCACAGCCAGACACGGTCTCGTACGAGCCCAACCGCGCAGCGTGGGGAGAATGGTAGTACGAAGGGCATCCGCCACTGCGTCCTCACTTTGTCAGCAGCCTGCTAGACCACCCAACCGGTACGCTGCCAACGGCGCAAGCGGGCCGCACCGTGCGGAGCAGGCACGAGCGTCGCCGCCCTCACCAGCGTGCGTGCGGCGCTCGGGGGCGCAATCGCCCGGCTCAAGGCTGAAATCTCGCGCCGCTCGCTCGCGGAGGCCAGGCGGCACCGGGCGCAGGTGCCGCGGCCGACGGCATTCACGACCAGCACGGGCACGCCGATCCTGATCCGGCCGAGCTGCTTCGCGAGACGGATGGATTCTGCTCGCGGCAGGGCAGCCGCCCGCGTCACGATGACGAAGCTGGTACGCGCGTTGTCGGTGAGCAGCTCGCGCAGGCGGCCAAGCCCGCGCGACAACTTCAGCAGCAGTGCTCCCAGGTCCCCGAGGCCCGTGACGGGCTGGTATTTCAGCAGGATCGCCATCAACGCCTTCGTCCAGTCATGGATCAAGGCCGGCATCTCGAGGAGTCTCAGCGCGTGCCCCGTTGGTGCGGTATCGACGACGGCGAGGTCCCACTTCGGATCGTCGCCTGAAATGGCGTCGGTGATCTCGATGATGGCTGCCAGCTCGTCGAGCCCTGGCGGCGCGAGGTCGATCAGCCCATGCATGACGGACCTGTCGTGCCCCACATCCAGCGAGCTGCCACCCGCGAGACGGTCGAACAACTGGTCGATCGCCGCGGCGTATTTCTGCCTCACGGCGTTGAAGACGCGCGACGCGTCCAGCTCGCGGGCGAGCAGGTTGCCCGGGGCGCCCGGCACGGCGACCGCACTGTCCGAGAGCGCCATGCCGAGCGTGTCCGCCAGCGAGTGCGCCGGATCGATGGAGATCAGGAGCACGCGACGCCCTGGCGACCGCGCGGAGATGGCGATGGCCGCCGCCGCGGCACAGGTCGTCTTGCCGACGCCCCCCTTTCCGCCAAACATCAGCAGCCTGGTGTCAGCGGTCGCGAAAGCCTGGAGCGGGGACGGCTCCCCCTCTGGACCTGCGGCCCAGCTCTCCTTCGATACGCCGCGCCGTACGCGCGGCGGTCCCGCATCGTGTGTGAGGTCGCGACCGATCGTGCGAAGCGCGGCAACGCCCCGAGGCTCCGTGGCGCGCGCCGGCA
>DATLXP010000187.1:0-4058 GCA_035575695.1 Vicinamibacterales bacterium | reverse complement strand
CGCTGGATCTGGTCGAGAAACGATCCGCCCCACGCCGATTACGCGGCATTCAAGGGGGAGCTGTACGCCCGGATCGACCCGGCGTTCCGCGCGTTTTTTCCAGGCGGCGTCAAGACCTCCATCCGCCTGGACGAGATCGATTGGGGTGGCGTACCCATCAACGGAATCCCGCCACTGCGACGGCCGAAGACCATCCCCCCCGCAGACGCCACATGGCTGAAGGACGATCACCTTGTCTTCGGCGTCACGGTCAACGGTGAATCGCGCGCGTATCCCAAACGCATTCTCGCGTGGCACGAGCTCGCCACCGATCGCCTCGGCGGAGTGGACCTGACGCTCGTCTACTGCACGCTCTGCGGAACGGCGATCCCCTACGAGAGCCGGATCGCCGGTCGCCACTTCACACTCGGCACGAGCGGTCTGCTGTACCGTTCGAACAAGCTGATGTTCGACGAAGAGACAAGGAGCCTGTGGTCGGCGCTCGACGGAGGCCCGGTGGTGGGGTCGCTCGTAGGCGCCGGTCTTCGACTGAAGGTCCTTCCGGTGGTGACGACGACATGGGGGGAGTGGCGGCGGGAGCATCCGGCAACGACGGTGCTGTCGCTCGACACCGGTTTCAAACGCGACTACAGCGAAGGGGCCGCCTACCGCGACTACTTCGCCACCGATCGGCTGATGTTCGACGTGCCGGCGCTCGACAAACGCCTGCCGAACAAGGCCGAAGTGCTCGTGCTTCGATCGGAGCTGATCGGCCCCGGTCACGCTCCGGTTGCCATCGCCGTCGACCTGCTGCGACGGCAGCCCGTCTTCACCTTCGACGCAGCCGGGCGTGGATTCGTTGTGGTCACGACCCCCGGCGGCGCAAACCTCCTCTACGAACGGGGCGCCTTCATGTTCGGCACGCGCGATCCTCAGGGGCGGGTACGGGACCGCGAAGGCAAGCCATGGACCCCGACCGCCGAGGCGCTCGTGAGAGAAACCGGTGAGCGCCTGAAGCGCGTCGCCGCGCACCGGGCCTTCTGGTTCGGATGGCACGCGCAGCATCCCGACACGGTCCTTTATCGATGACCACTCCCGATCCCGACTCCACCTACAGAGCCACGCCGCTCGAGTTCGAGCGCCTCCCGGCCGACGAGCAACGGGTGAGGCTGGCCGCGTTTCAGACACGGATGGTGAACCGGCGGACGGTGCGCCACTATTCGAGCGAACCGGTCCCAGACGACCTGATCGACAAGGCGATCGCGCTGGCCGGATCCGCACCGTCTGGGGCGAACTTGCAACCGTGGCGGTTCGTGGTCGTCCGCGACCCCGAGATCAAGCGCCGCATCCGCGAAGCGGCGGAAGAGGAAGAACGGTCCTTCTACGATCGTCGAGCGCCGGCCGACTGGCTGTCCGCGCTCGCGCCCCTCGGCACCGACTGGACCAAGGCGTTCATCGACACCGCGCCGTGCCTGATCGTCGTGTTCCGAATCGACTACGGCGTAGAACCCGATGACGAAGGCGGGGAGCGCCGCATCAAGCACTACTACGTCTCAGAATCGGTCGGCATCGCGTGCGGTTTCCTCCTCGCCGCCCTGCACGTCGCAGGACTCGCCACCCTGACCCATACCCCGAGCCCCATGGGCTTCCTGTCGGCCATCCTTGGCCGTCCGAAGAATGAAAAGCCCTATCTGTTGATTCCCGTTGGGTTCCCGGCGCCAGATGCGGAGGTGCCGGTCATTACGAAGAAGGCCCTGGACGACATTCGGATCAATGTCTAGGGCGCGGTGAATGGCTCATCCGGCCGCAAAATTGCAGAGCCGGACGCTAATGGCTGTTAGATCACCGCTCCGGCTCGCATTCATCATCCTTGGCATCATCGCCCTCGTCATAGCCGCATTGCTCCTGATCGCGCAGGATCAGGTCACTCTCAAAACGCGCAGCGCGGTTACCGCTGACGAGCCGCGCCACGCGAATTACATCGCGGGGCTTCTCGGAGCCGACGTCACCCACGGCAACCAGTTCACCGTGCTCACCAATGGCGATCAGATCTTTCCCGCCATGCTGTCGGCGATCGCGAACGCCAAGCGCCGGATCGTCTTCGAGTCCTACATTTTCACGCCTGGCGAGCTGGCCGACCAGTTCATCGGGGCCTTCGAGGCGGCCGCGCGTCGAGGCGTCCGCGTCAGTATCGTGGTCGACGCGGTGGGCGGGAAAATTACCGACGAACAGGTGACACGGCTCGAAAGCGCCGGTTGCCGCGTCGCGAAGTTCAATCCTCCCACGTGGTACTCCCTCGAAGAATTGAACTACAGGACCCACAGAAAGATCCTCGCCGTGGATGGCGAAGTCGCATTCATCGGGGGTGTCGGCGTGGACGACCAGTGGAAGGGGACCGCGCAGGACAAAGAACATTGGCGCGACACCCAGATCCAGATGAAAGGGCCCCTGGCCCGCCTGATCGAGGGGGGCTTCTACGAAAACTTCGCGGAAGCGACCGGCGAGGTGACCCCGGAGCTCGACGACGAGAACCCAAAACCGGACATGGGCGTCGACGCCATCATCGTCCGCAGCGCGCCGACCGGAGGCAGCAACGATCTCAAGCGTCTGTACCTTTTCAGCATCGCGTCGGCTCGCAAGACACTCGACGTCGAGACGCCGTACTTCGTGACCGACGAATCGACCCGCTGGGCGCTGGCAGAGGCTGTGCGCAACGGGGTCAAGGTGCGCCTCCTGGTCGAAGGCAACCTCACGGACGCCCTGCCCGTGAAATACGCGTCACGGTACCACTACGAACAGCTCCTCGAGATGGGCATCGAGATCTACGAGTACCAGCCGACGATGCTGCACACCAAGGCGATGGTCGTCGACGGCGTGTGGAGTACGTTCGGTTCCGCCAACTTCGACAATCGCTCGCTCGAGATCAACGACGAGCTGAATGTCGCCGTGTCCAGCCGTGACCTGGCGACCCGTCTTCTCACCGACTTCGAGGAGGATCTGAAACGATCGAAACGCCTGGACCTGGAGACCTGGCGCAAGCGGTCGCTCATGTCGAAGGCGCGCGAGCGCTTCTGGTCGACCTTCGGGGAGATCTTCTAGGCCACGGTTCAACACGAGCCACGGTTCAACACGGTTCAACACTGAAAAACGTCGGAACAGCAAGGCGTTGACTAGAATCACTGGATGGTTCGAGTCCGCTTCGCCCCGTCCCCGACCGGCTATTTGCATGTCGGTGGCGCGCGCACGGCGCTTTTCAACTGGCTCTACGCGCGTCGGCACGGTGGCACGTTCGTGCTCCGGATCGAAGACACCGACCTGGAGCGCTCATCCTGGGAGATGGTCGCCGGCATCGTGGACGGTCTGCGGTGGCTGGGCCTCGACTGGGACGAGGGGCCCGATACAGGCGGCCCCCACGCGCCGTACTTCCAGTCGCAGCGACTCGACACGTATCGCGCGATGGCGAGCCGCCTCGTCGAGGCCGGGCACGCCTACCACTGCTACTGCACGACAGAGACACTCCAGGCCAAACGTCAGGCGGCGGAAGCGGGCGGCGGAGGGTGGGTCTACGACCGTACCTGCTGCGCGCTCGGCGCCGGGCAGCGCGCCGCGCTCGAGCAGGCCGGCACCCCGCGCGCGGTCCGCTTCAAGGTGCCGGAAGGCAAGACGACGTTCACGGACCTGGTGCACGGCCCGATCGAGTTCGACAACGGCAATATAGAGGACTTCGTCATCCTTCGGTCCGATGCGCAGCCGACCTATCACCTCTCGGTTGTGGCCGACGACATCGACATGGAGATCACCCATGTGGTGCGCGGCGACGATCACATTTCAAATACACCCAAGCAGGTGCTGCTGTACCAAGCGTGCGGGAACACGCCGCCGGCGTTCTCGCATGTGCCGCTGATCCTCGGACCCGACAAGAAGCGACTGAGCAAACGGCATGGCGCGACGTCGGTGATGGAGTATCAGAAGCTCGGCTACCTTCCCGAGGCCATGGTGAATTTCCTGTCCCTCCTGGGGTGGTCACCGGGGGGCGACCAGGAGATCTTCACGCGCGCGGAACTGATCGAACGATTCAC
>DATLXP010000186.1:0-3559 GCA_035575695.1 Vicinamibacterales bacterium | reverse complement strand
GGTCTGGATCGAAATTTTCCGCAAGGGGTCCCGATCGTCGCTCGACGCGCTCGTGGATTTCGACGACGTGGTGACGTGCCTGCCGGTGATCCAGGAGGTCCTGCAGGGATTCGGCGACGAGCGGGCGTTCAGCCTCGCGCGTGAGGCGATGCACGCCCTGCCGATTGTCGAGTCCCCCCTGCCGGCAGTTGTCTTCGACCAGGCGACGACACTCTATCGGGCTGCCCGCCGCGCCGGATTCACGGTCCGCTCAGGCGTGGATTGCCTGATCGCGGCCTGCGCGCTTCGGCATGGCCTCGAAGTGCTGCACAACGACAGGGACTACGACACGATCGCCCGCGTGTCAGCGCTCCGCAGTCGTCGCCTCAGGCGGTAGGACCTTTGTTGCCAGGAAGATCGTGTGGCGCGGCCCGCCCTGCTTCAACCGCGCGCGGACGCGTTCGACGGCGACCCTAAAACCGGCGTACCGGAGGCGCTGCTCGAACTTCCTGTCCTCCCACGCCGACCACACCGCCAGGACCCCCCCATGCCTCAGTGCGCCTCGCGCGGCGGCGAGACCGCGGTCGTCATAGAGCGACGCATTGCCAGTGGCCGTGAAGGCATCGGGTCCGTTGTCGACGTCGAGGAGGATGGCGTCGAACCTGCCGACGCTGGCGCGGATCGTTTCGCCGACATCGCCAGCCTCCACGCGCACTCTCGCGTCCAGCAGGGGGTGACCCGCGAGCGGGCCGAGTGGACCCCGGTTCCAGTCGACCACCGCCGGCACCAGCTCCGCCACATGGACGGTGGCGTCATGCGGCAGGACGTCGAGTGTCGCGCGCAGTGTGAAGCCCATGCCCAGGCCGCCGACCAGCACGGACGGCGTCTCGTCCGGCACGTGGCGGCACCCGAAGGTGGCGAGCGCCTGTTCGGATCCGTGCATCCGATTCGACATGAGCGGCTTGCCGCCGGCGAGAATGATGTACTCGCGGTCGCGGCGAGTGAGTGTGATCTGCGTGCCGTCAGGCGTGCGCGTTTCGCCGAGCAGCTCCCAGGGTTTCACGGAGGAATTATAGGCGTCGGGGCCGGGATGCCGGCGCTGGAAGGGTCGGAAATTATGATCATGGTTATAATATTATGACCATAAAGGAGATGCCGTGCCGAAGATGAAAAAACCCGTCAAGGATGCGACGCACGTCGCCGCCGGTGAGTTCAAGGCTCGGTGTCTCTCGATGATGGACCGTGTGAGGGAGCGCGGCGAGGAATACGTCATCACGAAGCATGGGAAGCCGGTCGCCCGGCTGGTGCCCGTCAGTGACGAGCCTTCGGTTCGCAGCCCGTTTGGCTGGATGCACGGGACGGTCACCGTCCATGGCGACATCATCAACCCGATCGACATCGAGTGGGCTGCGATCGCAGATGACTAGTGCTCGGGTCGACGGAGCCCTGCTGCTCGATACCCACGTCTGGATCTGGCTCATGGAAGCGGTGCCTGACAGGCTCGGCGGGTCGACGCTGGCCCTCATCAACCGGGGAGCTACGCGCCACGGCCTCCGTGTCTCGGCCATGTCGACCTGGGAAGTCGCGATGCTGGAAAGTCGCGGCCGCGTCAGCCTGACGCTTGACTGCCGCGCATGGATGCGCCGTGCGTTGGACGCGCCAGGCCTCCAGCTCCAGGCCTTGACCCCGGATATCGCCATCGAAAGCACGCGCCTCCCCGGCGACCCCGGCAATGATCCGGTCGACCGCATTCTCATTGCCACGGCACGCCTGACCGGATCCACACTCGTCACGTGCGATGAGCGCATGCTCGCGTACGCCGCCACCGGGCGTCTGCGGGCGATCGCCGCCGGCGAGTGATCAGCCGATCCTCGATCCACCGATGCTCCGGACCCGTTTCTGAACGATAATTCCTTCAATGAATTCGACGAAACTCTGGCGGATGCTGGCGGCCGTGGCCGCACTGAACGTGGCTACGGTGGGAGCGGCGGCAGCGCAGACGGTGCTGGTTCGGCATGCGGCATCCGGCGAGACGGTCGAGGTCCTGCTCAATGGGGCGCCGGTCGCCTCGGGACCTGTCGGCGCGGAGGGTGTGGCCAAGGTCGCGTTTGCGATGCCCGCCGATTCGCTGCCGTCCGGCATGGATGCCCGGATCTCGGTCGATACCTGCGACAAGCTTCGGCGCGTGCATATCGTCGAGCGAAGCCGGGTGCCCCCTGCCGCGCAGGACGGCTGCAATCGGCACGAGATCAGCGGGTTGTATCTCGTCCGCCGCGACAGCACCCTGGTCGTGAGCGTGGCCGAGGCTATTCCGACACTCCTCCTCGTCAAAGGGGATTTCAGCCTGAAGCCACCGAGCCCCGCGCCGCCGGCTCCGAAGGGTTTCGTGATCTATGGCGGTGGAGGCTTCGCCCGCTTCGCCGACGCGGTTGCCAATGCCTGCGGCACGGTGGCCGACTGTGGCGGGGATGATGTCGTAGGCGCCTATACCGGAGGCGCCTCATTCTGGATCACCAAGTGGCTGGCGCTCGATGGCGGCTACACGAAGCCGTCCAAGGCGACAGCCGAGGGGGCCGGGTCGGGTTTCGCGTTCGACTCCGAAACCGACGTCCATGTGATCACGGCGGGTGCGAAAATCGGCGTGCCGTTCAGCCGACTGCGGATCTACGCCAACGGCGGTGGGAACTTCCATCGCGCGACAACGACCACGGTGCAGACGATTGGTGCCGCCAGCCAGACGATCGCGGTGAAGACCGATGGATTTGGATGGCAGGCGGGCGGCGGCATCGAGGTGTGGGCGACCAAATCGTTCGCGCTCTATGCAGAGGCGAACAAAGTGATGCTCGACGGGAAGCCCCGGGACGGCACCGAAGGGGATTTCAAGGACAGCTTGAGCGTCGCCGTGATCGGCGTCAGGATCCGGCTGTTCTAAGCAGCCTTACTTGACCCCGGTCAGCTCGATGTCGAAGACGAGCGACGCGTTTGGCGGGATGGGGCCATTACGGACCGCTCCATAGCCGAGCGAAGGGGGAATGATCAAGCGGCGCACGCCGCCGACGCGCAGGGATGGCAGCCCCCGGTCCCACCCTTCAATCACCTGTCCGGTGCCGAGCGTGAAGGTGAACGGCGCCCGCCCGACCGACGTGTCGAACTGCAGCCCCTTCTTGTCAGTCTTGGACTCGTCATACAGCCAGCCGCTGTAGTTCACGGTGAGTGCATTACCCGCTACGGCCGCAGCCCCGGAACCGACGGTCAGGTCGGTCTGGACAAATGCCGTGGCTCCGGACGGAGTCGTGGGAGTGTCGCCGCACGCCGCAGCGAGGGCGAGCACGGCGCAGAGAGAGCCGAGACGAGTGGGAAGGAATCGCACGCCCAATTATCCACCGAAACCAGATCGGGGGGGGGCGGACTACAATTCGGGCACCATGCTCACACCACTCGTGCTGTCGCTTCTGCTGTGCATGACGACGTCCGGCGAACGACCGCAGGAGAAGACCGACATCATCCTCGAGGGGACGATTACGGCCGCCGATCGGCTCGCGTGGCTCGAGCGCGCGTTCGAGGTCCCCCCCGGAACGGC
>DATLXP010000185.1:0-20442 GCA_035575695.1 Vicinamibacterales bacterium | reverse complement strand
CACCCCGAGCTGCAGCAGGTTCACCCATGCCGAGCTGAGGAGCCCCCCGGCGACGAAGTAGATCATCATCACCACGGCGCCGATGAGGACTCCCGTCGGCTTGGACACGTCGGCGACCACGCTCAGGACCGCCGCGCCGCCAATCAGCTGCGCCGCCAGGATCGCGAGGGTGCCGAGCCAGAGGAACGAGGCCACCACCCCTCGGACGGTGGCGTTGTAGCGGAACTCGAGAAAGTCACCGGCCGTGTAGAAGCCGTGCGCGGTGGCGAGCCGCCACATGCGCGGGCCGATCCAGAAGGCCAGCACCAGCGATCCGATCGCGGCCGACCCGTTCCACCACCAGGCGGACAGGCCCTGCTGGTAGGCAAGACCGGCCGCGCCGACGGTCGTTCCGGCGCCGATGTTCGCGGCCAGCACGGTCGAAAAGATCAGGGGGGCCGTGAGCGTCCTGCCGGCGACGAAGAAATCGCCGCTGCTGCGCACGCGCCTCGAGATCCAGAGGCCGGCCGCAACCATCACGGCCGAGTACACGAGGAGGAGGATAAGGTGAATAGTCAGGGTGGCGGGCGATACTACTTGAACGCGCGGATGTTTGACAACGTGGGCCCTTGCTGTAATTCTCGCGCCAGACGAGCTCGGTTGTGGGATCAGGAATCAAGATGAGACTTTTTCTGGGGCTGGCGCTGAGCGCTGCGGCCTGCGCACTCGCTGCGGCGCCACGACAGGCGCCGATCGCGTCCGCGGCGGTTCTGACACCGACGGGCGGACGTGGGCTGACCGACGTGCACGGCATCAAGGTCGGCCATCACACGCTGACCGAGCGGCCGACCGGCTGCACGGTGATACTCGTCGACGGCGAGGGCGTGCCCGGCGGCGTGTCACAGCGTGGCGGTGCGCCCGGGACGCGCGAAACCGATCTGCTCGATCCGCTCAATATGGTCGACAAGGTCAACGCGGTCGTGCTGGCGGGCGGGAGCGCCTACGGGCTGGACGCGGCGACGGGCACGGTCCGCTGGCTCGAGGAGCGGAATATTGGCTGGCGCGTCTCGACAGGCGTGGTGCCGATCGTGCCGTCCGCGATCCTCATCGATCTCAGCTTTGGCGGCGATTCGAAGGTGAGGCCCACCGCGGATTGCGGGTACAAGGCCGCCGCGGCGGCGACGACGGCGCCCGTCGCGGAGGGAAACGTGGGTGCGGGCGCCGGGGCAACGGTCGGCAAGATCGGTAAGGGCGGTCCGATGAAGGGCGGCATCGGATCCGCGTCCATTACCTTGCCGAACGGCCTGGTCGTCGCCGCTATCGTCGCGGTGAATGCCGTGGGGGACGTCATCGACCCCACCACCGGCCGGGTCGTTGCCGGAGTGCGTACCGAAGACGGCAAGTCGCTCGCGGATGTGCGCGCGCTCATCCGCTCGGGCGCGCTCGGCCAGCGTGCGGCGCCGCGCGCCGGCGAGAACACGACGATCGGCCTCGTCGCCACCAACGCGAAGCTGACGAAGACGGACATCAACCGCGTCGCCTTGATGGCCGACGACGGCTTCGCGAGGGCGATCAATCCGTCGCACACGACGGGAGATGGCGACACCGTGTTCGCGCTCGCGACGGGACGCTGGACCGGCGAGGCGAGCGTCACCGTCATCGGGGCGCTCGCTGCTGAGGCGATGGCGGAAGCGATCGTCCGCGCGGTCTCCAAGGCGGAGTCGCTCGCAGGAGTGCCATCGGCGAAGGAGCTCGGCACGGTCCCCGCGCGGATCAGATGAGCAACGGCATCGATCGGCGGACGTTTCTCCGGCGGTCGATCGTCCTGGGGGCAGCCCTGAAGGGCTGCGCTACGGATGTTACGCATGCGACGGCAGGTCGTAGCGCAGGCCTTCAGGCCTGCCCTCCGGCGCACTGCCCACAGATCCCGCAAGGGGTGGCCGCGGGAGACGTGACCGCCGGACGCGCGCTCGTCTGGAGCCGCAGTGACCGCGCCGCCCGGATGTTTGTCGAATACGACACGACGGACCGCTTCGCGAACCCCCGCCGCGTCCCAGGCCCTGCGGCGCTCGAACCGTCTGACTTCACGTCCCGCATCGTGCTCACGGACCTCCCGGCGGGCCAGCGGATCTTCTATCGTGTGCTCTACCAGGACCTGTCCGACATCCGCCGGTGGAGCCTGCCGGCGAGCGGCAGCTTTCGAACACCGTCGGCCAGTGCCCGCCCGCGCGACGTGACGATCGCCTGGTCGGGCGACACGGTCGGCCAGGGATGGGGCATCAATCCGGACTTCGGCGGGCTGAAGCTGTACGAGACCATGCGCGCCGCCGAGCCCGATGTCTTCATCCACTGCGGCGATACCATCTACGCCGACCAGCCACTCCAGACTGAGGTGAAGCTGGACGATGGTTCGACCTGGAAGAACGTCGTCACGGAAGCCAAGACGAAAGCGGCCGAGACGCTGGACGAGTTCCGGGGCAACTTCCAGTACAACCTGCTCGATGCGCACATGCGGCGGTTCAACGCGGAGGTGGCGCAGGTCGTCCTCTGGGACGATCACGAAGTCCGCGACAACTGGTACTGGGAACGCCCGCTCGACAGCGATCAGCGGTACAGGGTCAAGAGCGCGGCCCTGCTCGCGGCGCGCGCGCGGCGGGCGTTCCTCGAATACAACCCGCTGTCAGTCCATGCCGATGACCCCGATCGGATCCATCGCACGATCCCGTACGGGCCGCTCGTGGAGATCTTCGCGCTGGATCTCAGAAGCTATCGAGGGCCGAATTCCGGGAACCGCCAGGTCTCCCTCGACAGCGCGTCGTCCATCCTCGGTTCGGCGCAGCTCGAGGCGCTGAAGCGCCGGCTGTCTGCCAGCCGCGCGACCTGGAAGGTCATCGCCAGCGACATGCCGCTCGGCGTGGTGGTCAGGGATGGTCCTTCTCATTACGAGGCGGTCGCCAACGGCGACGGCGGGCCGCCGCTCGGGCGCGAGCTCGAGATCGCGAGCCTGCTGCGTTTCATCCGTGACCGCCGCATCAGGAACGTGGTGTGGGTCACCGCCGATGTCCATTACTGCGCGGCGCACCACTACCACCCCACGCGCGCGCAGTTTACGGACTTCGCCCCATTCTGGGAATTTGTGGCCGGACCGTTGAATGCGGGGTCGTTTGCGCCCGGGGAGATGGACGGGACGTTTGGTCCGGAGGTGAAGTTCACGGGGACCACGGCGGCAACCAGGGCCAACCGCCCGCCGAGCGAGGGGCTGCAGTTTTTCGGGACGCTGTCGATCGATGCGCGGACGCGGGCCCTGACCGCGAGGCTCAAAGACCTCTCGGGCCGTGTGCTCTACGCCGTGGACCTTCCGCCCGAGTAGGGGACAGCCACCATTTGACCTCAAATGAAGGGGACAGCCACCATTTGCCTGATACACGGCAAATGGTGGCTGTCCCCTTCATTTGAGGTCAAATGGTGGCTGTCCCCTACTGCCGGGTCATCAAGGCTTCGACTTCGGCAAGCGTCGGCACGCCTTCCATGGCGCCCAGCCTGGTGCAACTGATGGCGGCCGCGGCGTTCGCAAACCGCAGCGACTCCTCCGTATCCCAGCCGCGCAGCAACGCGAAGATGAAGCCACCTCGGAACACGTCCCCCGCACCGGTGGTATCCACCGCCGTCACAGCAAAACCAGGCGCGCGGATGATGCGGTCGCCGTCGAGCGCGATCGATCCCTTCGCGCCGAGCGTCACGATCAGCAAGCCGTCGTGGCTGGTGCGGATGCGTCTGAGCGCATCCTCGACATCACTGACGCCCGTCAGCCCCGAAGGCACATGCTCGGCGAAGATCGGAATCGTGACCGCAGCGATCAGTTCGGCCGTCAGCTCGGTGATCCGGTCGATGTCGCTCGTGACGGGCAGCCCGAGCTCGCGGCCGAAGCGCGCCGCCATGATGGCCGCCGGCTGATCGACGTCATCCACGTGCACCAGGCGCGCGGCTGCGAGCGACTCGCGCACGATCTCCCGCGGACGCAGCCGCAGGCGTTCGTCACGGTCCCAGAGCACGATGCGTTCGCCGCTCTGATCGTCCACGAGGATGATGGCGAACTGGTTGGGCACGTCGCGGACCACGCCGTCGGTCGCGTCGATCTCGCGCCGGGCCATCTCTTCGCGAATCCGCTTGCCGTTCCCGTCGGTGCCCGTCGCGCCGACGTAGCGTGTCCGCAGGCCGAGACGCGCGCAGGCCGCCAGGGCCGTCGCCGTCTGCCCCCCGCAGCAGACCGCCTGCTCGCGGATGCGCATCTTCGAGAACGGCCCCTGCGCCTCGGGGTAGGCCGGCAGCCGGTTGACGTAATCGACCGAGTTGGCGCCCACGCCAATCACGTCGCACGGCAGGGAGGGCTCTAGAAAGGAAAACACGAGCAAAGTATACGTCGGCGGCCGGCGACGCTAGAGGAACCACCGCTGCTTCCGCCGGGCCTCCTCGTACTGCCGGCGTGCCTGATCGACATCAGGCTGTGCGGAGACTTCGGCCACCGGGACGTCCCACCAGCAGCCGTACCCGGGCACGCGCAGGGCCGGATCCACCGCCACGTGCACGACGCTCGTCCTGCCCGATTCCCGGGCGCCTGCCAGTGCCTGCTCGAGCGAGGCGAGATCGTGCGCACGGAACAGCACCGCCCCCAGCGACTCCGCGTTCACGCCAAGGTCCACCGGCAGCGGTTCGCCGTCGAGCCGCCCCGTGCGACGGTTCCGGTACCGGTAGTCGGTGCCGAAGCCCCCCGACCCTACGGATCTCGACAGCGCGCCAATGCTGGCGTAGCCGCCGCTGTCGACCAGGACGATGATGAGCGGATAGCCCTCCTGGACGGACGTCACGATCTCCTGGGCCATCATCAGGTAGGAGCCGTCCCCGACCATCACGTAGACATGCCGGCCCGGATCCGCCATCTTGACCCCCAGGCCGCCGGCGATCTCGTAGCCCATGCACGAGTAGCCGTACTCGACGTGGTAGCCCTTCGGATCGCTCGTTCGCCAGAGTTTGTGGAGGTCCCCCGGCATGCTGCCGGCCGCGCAGACGACGACGTCCCGCGCCGCGGCGCTGCGGTTCACCGCCGCGAGGACTTCGGCCTGGGCCATCGGCGATGCACCGGTCGCCGCGGTGACGCGGTCCGACTCGGTCAGCCAGTCGCGGCGCAGGCGGTCCACCGCCGAACGGTACTCGCCGGAGGTCGAGAAGCCCTGAAGCAGCGGCCCGAGCTCCTCGAGGGCGGCGCGCGCGTCAGCCACGACGGCGATCGCCCCCTGCTTGTGCGCATCCATCTCCACGACATTGATGCTGACGAACCGGACGTCCGGATGCTGAAAGGCGGTCTTGGACGCGGTCGTAAAATCCGCCAGGCGGGAGCCGATCGACACGACCACATCGGCGTCCAGGCAGATCTCGATCGCAGCAGCCGTCCCGGTGACGCCTGCGGCACCGAGCGCCATCGCGTCATCCCAGCGCATCGAACCCTTGCCCGCCTGGGTTTCGACGACCGGAATGCCGCACGCACCCGCGAACTGCCGCAGCGCCTCCGAGGCGTCGCTGTAGAGGACCCCTCCCCCGGCGATGATCACCGGCCGCCGGCTCGCGCGGATCGCCTCAGCGGCGCGCCGCATGGCGGCGGCGTCCCCCCGGGCGCGCGGCACCGTCCAGACGCGCGGCTCGAAGAAGGCGGCGGGAAACTCCCAGGCCTGGGCCTGCACGTCCTGCGGAAGCGCCAGCGTGACGGCGCCCGTTTCGGCGGGCGACGTGAGGACGCGCATCGCCTCGGGGAGCGCCGACAGCAGTTGCTCGGGTCGGTAGATCCGGTCCCAGTACGTCGAGACCGGCTTGAAGCAGTCGTTGACCGAGACGTCCTGTGAATGCCGGGACTCGAGCTGCTGGAGGACCGGGGCCGGCACACGGCTCGCGAAAATATCACCGGGCAGGAGCAGGACGGGCAACCGGTTGATCGTCGCGCCGGCTGCGCCCGTCAGCATGTTAGTCGCGCCCGGGCCGATCGAACTCGTACAGGCCAGCGTTCGCAGCCGGTTGTGCATTTTCGCGTAGGCGGCCGCCGTATGCACCATCGCCTGTTCGTTACGGCACTGATAGTACGGCATCGCCTCGGGCATCTGGTCGAGCGCCTGCGCTACGCCGGCGATGTTGCCATGTCCGAAAATGCCGAACATCCCGCCAAAGAACGGACGACGCGCGCCATCTCGTTCGCTGTGCTGAACCGACAGGAACTTCACCAGCGCCTGCGCCATCGTGAACCGTGTCGTTGCTGCCAAGCATCACCCCGGGAACAGGAACATTTTTACGAAGACGCCGCAGTCTACGGCAGGTGACATCCTCCGCAAACCGGACGGCGCATCGCGCTGCTGGAAGCTGGAAGCTGAAACCTGTATCACTTCACCAACGCCCCCGACTCCCGCTCGAAGAACAGGTATGCCTCGCGCGGCGCGGAGAAGTAGATCGTCGAATCCACGTCGGCTGCCAGCGTCCCGCTGCCGCGAGCGACGAGGCGGCCCTGCGGCAACTCCAGCGTCACCAGCGTCTCGTTCCCAAGCGCCTCGACGACCCCCACGCGGGCGGGCGTCCACCCCGCGCGGGGCTCCGCGGAGAGCTCGATGGCTTCAGGCCGGACGCCCATCGTCAGGGCGCGCGACGAGGCGTTCGAGGGGAGCTCAGCGTCCCACGAGACGCCGGCCGCGTGGACCGAGGAGGATTCGACGTCGGCAGCCATCAGGTTCATGGGCGGGCTGCCGAGAAAGCCCGCGACGAACGTGCTCGCCGGGCGGCGGTAGAGGTCCATGGGGGTGCCGAGCTGGTGGACCCGACCGTCCTTCATCAGCGCCACGCGCCTGCCAAGGGTCATCGCCTCGCTCTGGTCGTGCGTCACGTACAGGGTCGTCGTCGCCAGCTCGCGCTGCAGCCGCTTCAATTCCGCGCGCGTTTTCGTCCGCAGCTGCGCATCGAGATTCGAGAGCGGTTCGTCCATCAGATAGACGGCAGGGTTGCGGACGACGGCGCGGGCGAGGGCCACGCGCTGCTGCTGCCCCCCGGAGAGCTCCGCGGGACGGCGCTCGAATAGCGACTCCAGGCCGAAGCGCGTGCCCACTTCTTCGACGCGCGCGCGAATTTCCGTCTCCGGCATGCGCCGGACCTCGAGCGGAAACGCGATGTTCCGGCGGACCGTGAGGTGAGGGTAAAGCGCGTAATTTTGGAACACCATCGCCACGTCGCGCTCGGCCGGCGGGACGTCGTTGATCACGCGGTCTCCGATGCTGATCGTGCCGGCATCGGGGCGTTCGAGCCCGGCGAGGAGTCGCAGCAGGGTGGTCTTGCCGCAGCCCGATGGTCCGAGGAGCACAAGGCACTCCCCCGCTTCGATCTCGAGGTCCACGCCGCGCACCGCCTGGTGCGCGCCGAACCGTTTTTCTACGCCCGCGAAGCGAACCGCCGCTGAGGAGGCTGTCTGGGTCACGCGTGGGATTCTGACCTGTTGCCCGTCGCGTGGCAACCCTTCTATACTCCGTCCACATGCCAGCGTCTGGATCGGTCCCCGAGCGTGGGCCATTGCTCGCGGTCGAAGGCGTCGTCAAGCGCTTCGGCGGTCACACGGCCCTCGGGGGGGTGTCGCTGTCGATCGCCGCCGGCGAGATCGTCGCGCTGGCCGGCGAAAACGGCGCCGGCAAATCCACGCTGATGGCGGTCTGCTCGGGCGCGCTGGCCCCCGACGAGGGGGGACTCCGGTGGCAGGGTCACGCGGTTCGATTCACCAGTACCGCCGACGCCCGTGATGCCGGCATCGCGATCGTCCACCAGGAGCCGCAACTGGTCGGCTGCCTCAGCGTCGCCGAGAACCTGGTCCTGGGTCAGATGCCGCGACGCGCCGGCGGCCTGGTGGACTGGCCCGCGGTGGAGCGCACGGCGACCGAAGCCCTCGCGCGCGTCGGCCTCTCCCTGCCCCTTCGCGTCCCGATCGCGAGTCTCGGACCCGGCGTCCGCCAGCTCGTCGCCATCGCGCGCGCGGTGCACGGCGGCGCCAGGCTCCTGATCCTCGACGAACCCACGTCATCCCTGGCTCTCGACGATGCGCGGCGCCTGGCGGAGATCGTGCGGGAGATCGCGGCACGCGGCACGGCGGTGATCTACATTTCCCATCGCGTCGAAGAGCTCCGGCCTCTGGCTGAGCGCCTCGTGGTGTTGCGCGACGGCCGCGTGACGCTCGACGCCCCCCTGGCATCGGTCGCGCCGAAGGAGTTCTGGGCCGCATTGTCGGGCGGCGCTGAGGAAGCGGCGGCGTCTGCACCGGCAGCGGAGCCTCCCGCGACGAGCGGAACGGCCTCGCGCCCCGACCTGCTTCTCGACGTGCGGGGGCTTCGCCAGCACAACCGGCTCCGGGACGTCACCGTGCAGGTGGCGTCGGGGGAGATCGTCGGCCTGGCCGGACTCGTAGGATCCGGCCGGTCGCGCCTGCTGCACGCGATCTTCGGCTGCGAGAAGGCGGACGGCGGGTCGGTGCAGGTGAGAGTGGGACCGGCCCTGCGCGACGTCCGCACGATCGACCAGGCCATTGCCGCGGGCATCGGCCTCGTACCTGAGGATCGACGCCGGCAGGGACTCGTGCTCGGCGCCACGATCTCCGACAACATCGCCCTCGCGATTCCCGGCGATTCGGTGTCGAAGGGGCTGCTGAGAAGACGCCGGATCCTCGACGTGGCGCGAGCCGCGCTCGATCGCCTGCGGATCCGTGCGCGCGGTGTGGTGCAGCCGGTGATCGAGTTGAGCGGCGGGAACCAGCAGAAGGTGCTGCTGGCGCGCTGGCTTCGATCCGGGACGCGCGTGCTGCTGCTCGACGAGCCCACGCGCGGCGTGGACGTCGTCGCCAAGGCGGAAATCCACCAGTTCCTGCGCGAGGCGGCCGCCGGGGGCATGGGATTGCTTGTCGCGTCCTCTGATCTCCCCGAGCTCCTGGCGTTGTGCGACCGGATCTACGTGATGCGATCGGGAGCGGTCGCGGGGGAGGTGCGTGCGGCCGACGCCGATCCCACGCGGCTGCTCACGATGGCCTCGGGCGCCGCCGCATGAGTATCAAGGAACGCCCCACGGCAGCCCTCTGGCAGCGCATCGGTCCGCTGCTGGGACTCACCACCCTGATCGTGGGGCTGTCGATCGCATCGCCGCACTTCCTGACCGTCGAGAACCTCCTCAACGTCCTCAGACAGAGCTCGATCAACGCGATTCTGGCGCTCGGGCAGCTGATGGTCATCATCACGGCCGGCATCGACCTGTCGATCGGGTCCGTCCTCGGCGTCACCAACGTCCTCCTGGCCCTGCTGCTCGTGAGCGGGTGGCATCCCGTCACGGCCTGCGCCGTGGCCATCGGTGCAGGTATCGCCATCGGCCTGCTCAACGGCCTGCTGCTGACGAAGCTGCGACTGCCCCATCCCTTCATCTCGACCCTCGGCACGATGAACATCGGACGCGGGGCCGCGCTGCTCCTGGCGGCGGGGGTGCCGATCAGCGGTTTGCCGATGGGGTTCCGGACGGCCACCGGGGCCAACACGTTCGGCATCCCGATGCCCGTCGTCATTGCCGCGGCGGCGTACCTTGCGGCGCATTTTTTCCTGACGCGCACGATCTGGGGGCGCGACCTGTACGCCATCGGCGGGAACCGGGAAGCTGCACGCCTCGCCGGCATCCCCGTCGAACGCCGTCTCAACCTGGCGTACGCGCTCAGCGGGTTTGCCGCCGCACTGGGCGCCATCGTCCTTGCCGGACGCATGAACTCCGGCTTCCCGCTCGCCGGTTCGGGCGCCGAGCTCGATGCCATCGCCGCCGCCATTATCGGCGGGGCAAGCTTTTTCGGCGGTGTGGGCACGGTGGGAGGCACGTTGATCGGCGCGCTCATCATCGGGTTCCTGCGCAACGGTCTCAATCTGATGGACGTCTCGGCCTACTGGCAGATGATCGTGATCGGATGCGTGATCGTGGGGGCCGTCTTCGTGGATGTGTTGAGGCAGCGCGGCACGCGCACGGCCTGAAAGATCGGAGGGGACCGAGCAAGCACTCTGTCTCCAGGGTCACGCCGGCCGCAGGCCGGCGCGTGACCCAACGTCCTCTCAAACGGTTGAACCGTGTTGACCAGTGTTGAACCGTGGCCAGGCAGGGCTGAAGCCCTGCGCTACGGCTGTTCAGTAGCGCAGCCCTTCAGGGCTGCCGGGGGCTCCCCCTCCGTTGCCGTCGCCGTTCCCTCCGTTGTAGGAGTTCCGTTCCCTCCGTCCCCTCCGTATACTCTTGGGATGAAATTGACACCAGCCATCCCCGCCGTCACGGCGCTCGTTCTGGCGGCCTCCCTCGTCGCCGGGTGCAATCGCGGCGGCAGTGAGAAGAAGACGATCGCCCTCGTGCCCAAGGCGATGGACAGCGAGTTCTGGCTCGCGGTGCGCGACGGAGCGCAGAAGGCCGTCGAAGGGCGCACGGACGTCACGCTCTCGGTGCTGGCGCCCGATCGCGAAATCAACGTGGACCAGCAGGTCGCCATCCTCGAAGATCAGATCCAGCGCGGTGCGAAGGCACTGGTCGTCGCGCCAGCCGGGTCCGCGCAGGTCGCGCCGGTCCTTCAGAACGCCATCGGCCGAGGCATCCCCGTGATCCTGGTCGACACCGATGCGCCGCTCCCTGGCAAGTCCTCCTACGCTGGCACCGACAACCGCGCCGGGGGAGCGCTCGCCGCGAAGCACGTGATCGAGCGCGTCGGCACGGGCAAGATCGCGATCATCAGCGGCGTTCCCGGCAACCAGTCGCAGGACGATCGCGCGGCCGGCTTCCTCGAGACGATCGCGACCGCTCCCGGACTGCAGGTCGTGGCACGTCAGCCGGCCAACAGCGAACGGTCCCTCGGGCTGACGGTCATGGAGAACATTCTCACCGCCCACCCCGACATCAAGGCGGTCTTTGCGACCAACGACCAGATGGCGCTCGGCGCGGTCGAGGCGATCGTGGCCAGAAAATCCCAGGCCGGGATCATCGTCGTCGGTTTCGATGCGACCGCCGAGGCCGTCCAGGCCATCGTCGAAGGGCGGATGTCGGCCAGCGTCGCGCAGCGGCCGTTCGAGATGGGACGCCGGAGCGTCGAGGCCGCGCTCGCGCTGATCGAGGGCCGTCCCGTGGAGGCGCGGATCGACACGGGCACCGAGCTTGTCACCTCCGCGAATGCCGCGAAATACCGGAAATGACGACGACACTCGTTGTGACTCTGCTCGCCCTCCTCGCTTCGAGTCAGGCCCGGACAGAGAAGGCCCCCACTTCCGCGCACCGTTTTTCGCTACCGGTCGAGGGTGAAGCCGTGGCGACGATCACGGCCGGCTGTGAGCGCTGCGACTGGGGTGTGGAGGGACAGGAAGCGGTCGTGGCGCGCGTCTCGGTTGATGGCGCCTACTCCCAGCATCTCCTTCTCGCTCGCGGTGCGGCGCCAGCCGCCTATCGCATCATGCTCGGCACGCTGAGCGCCGGCCCGCATCGGTTGACACTGGATCGGGATTTCGGACGCTCGTCGAAGAAGGCCGGCCCGATGAAGGTCCAGGACGTCAGCGTCCTCGCCTTTGCGAAAGGCACGCCCGAGCACGAATGGCTCACGCACGCTCCCTTCATTCATGCGCGTCCAGGGACAGTGGAACGGTTCAGCGATGTGCCGCTGATGGCCTGGGTCGAGCGGTCACCCGCGCCGGCGCACGGCTTTCGCTACTCGGTGATTTTCAGCCACGAGGATGGCGGCACACCGACCGATCGCCTGATGGCCACATGGGGCCGGACGACCGACATCGAATTTGTCTACGGAACCGAGCGCACCGCCGACGGCACGGCGCGCGAGGAGATCCAGGCAAAGGATCACGAGATCCTGGCATTCCGCGGCAAGCGGTTCGGGACACACCCGTTGCTCTGGGTGGCGACAGACAACAACATGTTTGCGGACAGCGGACCAGAGGCGATCCGTTTCGGGCTCGCTCCCGACCTCGTCTCGCTCGAGAACGTGTCGCGCGAAGTCGTGATGGACAGACACCCCTGGACATACGCGGTGATGGCCGCGGAACTCCGGCGGGAGGGAGGCATCGACCCGGCCGCTCAGCCGGGATCCGCGAAGGTGCCGGATCCCCGGCGCTTCGCGTATCTCGAGGCGTGCGCCGAGCTCGATCGCGCTACGCTCGCGCTCGATGTGGGAATCGTCGCCGCTGGCGGATCGACCGAGTGGTATGCCACGGATCGCGGCGAACCGCGGTTTCGCATCGCGCGCAGCGGCTGCTTTCGCGCCGCGGTTCCGCTTCCGGCCGGCGTGACCCACGACCAGGTGCGCGTGATCCGCCTGCGCGCCTACACGCGTCCACGTCGCGACGGTGAGCCGGTGATGCCGGCCGGGACGGGCCGCGTCACCCTGCAGCGGGTGAACGGCGTCTTCATGCTCGACGAGCAGTACCGCCCCGGGGCGCGCCGTCTCCAGTGGACGGGGGCTATCGAGGCGCGCGGCGAGTCGGAGCCTGTGACGGTGCCAGCTCCATCGTCCGCAGGCCGAAAGGACTGACTGCGACAGACGCCGCGCCGCTTGTTGCCTCGCTCGGCTGCAACGGCTCTTCAAGAAGGTTCACCGCCGTCGCCTCCCGCACCCCGCCGGCGAGACTCAACTCCACGGCCGCATGCTCCGCCGATGGATTGAAGACCCGCACGATCACCGACTCCCGGTCCTCGGTCTTCTTCAGGGCGCTGAGCACGACTCCTCCGCTCCTGGTGCGCAGGCCCACCATGTCGGCGCACGGCGCCAGACCGTGCCCTGCGGCGTCGGCGACCGCCATGCGCGGCGGCGACACGACGGCCGAAGCGCCGGCGTACAGTTCCACCGCCAGTGGCGTGCGTGCCAGCGGTTCGAACGCCAGCACGAACGAGTGGGGCCCGAGACACTGCGCGCCGGGTGTCGCGAGCCCCGGCCCCGCATGCCCGTGCGGCCGCGTCGCCAGGTCGTCGCGCGACAGATCGCCGACCGACCGAAGGAGCGTGACCGAGATCCGCGCCGACTGTTCGAGCAGCACCTCGTACTCGTTGAGCCCCACCGCGTAGACGACAGCGCCGCCCGGTTCCGCGCAGGCCACAAACGACTGCATCGGCGCCGAGGTCACCGGCACCTCGGTGCGAATCGTGACCGGCTGTTCACGCCGCGTCGGACGCAGGATCGTGCCGAACGCGGTGTCGGACAGCGCCTCGGCGGCGTCCGGCAGTCCGGATGGAAACAGCAGCCGCAGCCGATGGTCCTTCGCCGGATTGTCAATCTCGAGACGCCACTCCGCACGCGGAGACCCTGCGTCAAGCGTGATGCGGATGACGACCGGCATGTCGACCGTTCCGGCCTCGCGCGCACCGCGATCAGCGGTGGCGCTCCGAGGCAGCGCCAGCGAACCCCGGATGATCAGGCCGCCGCGGAGCGGCCCGGCATGCGTCGACTCGACTGTGACGTCGCGCAGGGCCCGGCTCGAGACGACGCGGTCGGTGCGCGGCGGCGAGTAGTTGTACTCGTCGCCGACGTCTCCTTCGTCCAGCAACTCGCCGCATCCCTCGTAGATCTTTCCCGATCTCTTGTCGACGACCGTTGCGATGCCATCGCCGGCCACGCTGACCCGCAGGAACTCGTTCTCGATCGATCGTGTGGTTGTCGTGACACTGCCGGTGGCCTCGGCGGTGCGTGAGCCGACCTCGAGATCGAGGGACGCGTAACCGCAGGCCGGGAGGTCCATCAGCGCCGCGAAACGCACGCGTCTGGCGTGCAGGGCCCACGGCGTCTCGTATCTGCTCCTCACCCAGCTGATGACTTCCGTGATCTCGAGGATCTGAAGGGGGACGTCGACGCCGTCCGGGAGCGCGGCGGAAGACAGTGTCGTCTCTTTGCCATGGAACACCACGGGCGCATCGAGGGCTTCCGGGTCCATGTGCCGGTGCGGCTCGGCATTACCGAACGGCAGGTCGACCGAGCCTTCGACGACGACGCGGCCCGCGTGGCCGGATGTGTTGAAGAAGACGGCGCGGACATGCCCTTCGGCGGCCGGTGGAATGCGGCGCGCGATGGTGGTCAGTCCGCGTTCGATCAGGTCGTCGGCCACCTGCCCCGCGCGGGCGAAGCGTGACATGTTCTCGACGTGCACCTCGTCGATGCTGCATCCGCAGATGCTGTCGTGCGGATGGTTCTGCAGCAGCACCTTCCAGGCGTACTGCAGGGCCGCGGAGGGATAGCGCTCGCCGAGCAGCCAGGCCCACGTGCTGAGCGGCTCCGCCCAGCGCTCGAGCGCGTGCTGCACGCGCGCGTTCGCGACCTTCAGGTACGTGCGCGCGGACAGGACGCCCGGAAGGAGCGGCGCGTACTGCTCGCCACTCCGAAGCTCTCCGTGGATCACCTCAAGCGACCCGTCGGCCGCGGCGCCTGCCCGGACGGCCTCCACGTAGGCCGGCAGCGTCGAGTGTCTGATCTGGTGCGAGCGCTCCCGCAGGGCGGAGACCAGCGCGGGGATCGACGCCTGGGGCTCGATGTGGTCCACGCCGTTCATCAGCAGCACCACGCCGTACTTCGTGCGCGCGGCTTCGCGCTCGATCACCACTTCGGTGCGGGCCACCATCTGGTCCGGCACGAGGGCGATGCGCGTCGCGTTGCAGTACCCCTCGCCGGGGAGATGCATCATCAGCACCCGCGATCCGTCGGGCGATTCCCACCAGTACTCGGCCTGCGGCCCGCCGAACCCGCGCCAGAGGATGGCATTGTCGAGACCGAACTGCCGGAGGATCTGCGGCATCTGGCCGACGTGGCCGAAGAGATCCGGCAGGTAGCCGACCGGCATCGACCCGCCGAACGCGCGCGCGATCCGATGGCCGAGCGCGAGGTTCCGCACGAGCGATTCGCCGCTCACGAGAAACTCGTCGGGCATCACGTACCACGGCCCGACGAGCAGCCGGCCCGAACGGATCAGCCCGCGGATCTCGTCGGCGTTCTCGGGATGCAGCTCGAGATAATCCTCGAGCACGATCGTCTGGCCGTCCAGATGGAAGTAGGCGTAGCCGCTGTCGGCACGCAGCATCTCGAGCACGCGGTCCACGAGGTCGACCAGACGAAGGCGGAACTGCTCGCGGGTGAGATACCACTCCCGGTCCCAGTGCGTATGCGAAATGAGGTGAACGTCGATCATCCTTTTACCGAGCCGGCCGTCAGGCCGGCGATGAAATGCCGCTGCAGCAGCACGAAGGCGCCGATGACGGGCACGAGCCCGACAATGCTGGCGGCCGCGACAATGTGCCATTCGGTCTCGTAGGCCCCCTGCAGGCTGAAGAGGCCGACCGGAATGGTGAAGCGCTCCTGCGCGTCGAGCAGCACGAGCGCCAGCGAGAACTCCGCCCAGTAGGACGCCAGATTGAGGATCGCGGCCGCCGCAAGCCCGGGGCCGACCAGCGGCAGGGCGATCGCGCGGAACGTCAGCCAGCGGCCGGCGCCGTCCACACGCGCCGCGTCGAAGAGCGCCGGGGGCAGACTGTCGAAGAACGACTTCATCAGCCAGATCGTGAACGGCACCTGCAGCGACCCGTACACGAGGATCAATCCCGTGTGCGTGTCCACCAGGCCCATGCCCTGGATCAGTCCGTAAATCGGCACGAGCAGAACGACCGGCGACAGCATCTGCATCGCCAGCAGACCCGCCATGATCGGCCCGCGCGCGCGAAACCGCTCACGCGAGAGCGCGTAGGCGGCCGGCAGCGACACCGTCAGCGTGAGCACGGTCGAGAAGAACGCCACCTTGAAGCTGTTCCACAGATACCAGGGGATCTGCGTGCGCGTGAGTGCGAACCAGTAATTGTCCGTCGTCGGATTCTCGGGGATCAGCCGTGGCGGGTACTGGTAGACGGCCGACTTTTCCTTGAGCGAGAGCGACAGGAGCCACAGCTGCGGAACGAGGAACACCAGGGTGATCGCCGCAAGCGCCGCGATGTAGGGCCACCGCGCTCCGTAACCCGCGCCCCTCCTCATGCCGCCACCCGCGCGGCGCGCCGCATGGGACGGCCCGATGCCAGTCGGGTCGCGACCCAGATGAGCGGCACGTTCAGCAGCAGCATCACGACGGCCGCCGCCGCGGCCATGCCGGCGTCGAGATCATAGAACGCGAGGCGGTACATGAAGAGCGAGGCCACCTCGGTCTGCCGCGCGGGTCCGCCGCCGGTGAGCGGCAGGATCAGGTCGAAGGTATTGAACGTGTAGAGGGTGATCAGCACGCCGTTGAGCGCGATCACCGGCGCCACGGCAGGCAGCACGACGACGCGCAGGCGTTGCCACATCGAGGCCCCTTCGAGGTCCGCCGCCTCGTGGAGCTCGCGCGGGATCCGCTGGAGCCCCGCATACTGCAGCACCATGCTGAAGGCGCACCCGCGCCACGTGTTGGCGGCAATCACGGAGATCACCGCGAGCGTTCCCGACGACAGCAGCGGCAGCGGGCCGACGCCGAGCCCGGTGAGCCAGTAGTTCACGAGCCCCGCGCGGTTCTCCATGAGGAGGATCTTCCACAGCACACCGACGAGCACCCCGGGCACGACCCAGGCACTGACGACGGCCACGCGGGCGACCAGGCCGCCGGGAACGCGCCTGCGGCGTGCGGCATCCATGAGATACGCCATGCCGAATCCAAGACCGAGCTGCAGGACGACGCTCGCGAGCACGAAGAGGCAGGTCACGACCATCATCGGCCCGAAGTTCGGGTCCCCGAGAAGGTCGGTGAACGACTGGAGCGTGTAACCCGCGCCGCGTTGTCCCGTCGTGGCGCGCGTGAACGAAAGACGGATCAACTCGAAGATCGGATAGAGCACGAAGAGACCGGTCAGCGCGGCGGCCGGCGCCAGCCAGGCGCGCGGCGATGGATCCGCGCCCGGCATGAAGAGCCACGCGGTGAGGCCGACGGCCAGCAGCACGGGGATCCACGAGAGCGGATCGAATCCCGTGCGCATGGGCGCGGCCGCGCTGCGCCGGTTCCACTGCTGGGTGATGTTCGTAAAGGCCGTGTCGACCGCCTCTTCCGGCGTGCGGTCGCCGGAGACGGCATACCCGATGGCCAGCTGCAGTTCGGTGGAGATGGCGGGATACATCGCCGCGGCCGGGCGCGCCTGGCCGCTCGCGACGATCTCGCCGAAGCGTGCGTACCACCCCTCGCGAAACGTCGGGAACTGCTCGTAGACGCTTCGGCGCACCGGCAGGTGGCCGGTGGCCTCGCTGATGCGCGCCGCGTTCGCAGGGGCCTCGACGCGACGGATGAACTCGACGGCCGCCCGGCGGCGCTCGGGGTCCTTTGCGAAGACCACCCAGATCCATCCGCCGGTACCCGTGGACGAGGTCGCCGGATCGCGCTGCGGGATGGGCGCGACATCCCATTTCGCAAATTCTTCCGGCGCAAGGTTCGTCTTCAGGTCCGCCAGCTGCCAGTTTCCGCCGAGGAACATCGCGACATCGCCGGCGGCCGCCGCCGACGTGAGCTGCTGATAGTCCATCGAGGCGAGCACGGATCGAGGCGACGCGCCGGTCTTGATCGTGTCGCGCAGGAACGCCAGCACGTTGACCATCCGCTGGCGGTGCTCCCCTTCGCCGAAGACCGGGCGGCCCGCCTGGTCGACAAGCGCGCCCCCCTGTGCCCAGAACATGGCGAGGTGATCGAAGACCGTGGCTTCCCATCGTCCGGCGTTGTAGAGGTACCCGGAGATCTTCTTCTCGCGCGACACCCGCGACGCCACGTCGAGCAGCTCCGCCCACGACCGCGGCGCCTGCGGGACGAGGTCCTTGCGGTAATAGAGGACGCGGCAATCCGTCTCGTGCCACATGCCGTAGACGTGGCCGGCAGGGTCCGAGAGCGTCGAAATCGTGAAGGGCAGAAAATCCTGCCGGTCCGAGGCCGGCCAGTAGTCGTCGAGCGGCTGCACGGCGCCGTTGTCGAGAAAGAGCGGCATCCAGAAGCTGTCAATCGACGCGACGTCAGGGAGCCGGCCGGCCGATGCGGCGAGCAGGAGCTTGGCCTTGTGCTGCTCGAGCGCAGGCATCACCGAGACCCGCAGGTTCACGTCGGGTGTCGCCTTGGCCCAGTCGGTGAACACATCGGTGAAGACCTGGGCGATCGCTGGACGCGATGCGAGATGCGAGTAGTCCTGCTGCGCCCAGACGCTGAGCGTCATCCTGGCGTCGGGGTTACCCACGCGGATCGGCGTGACGAGCGGCGGTTGCGCGGCCGCGTGGCTCGCGGTTCCACACAGCCCAAGCGCCAGCAACGCGATGCGGATCCAGCGTCTTGCCATCACTTGAGCGTCACAAACACCGGGTTGGTCAACGCGACCACGGTCGAGCCGCTGCGCACCGCCACGCGCAGATACCCTGCTTCAGCGAGGCGGCGGAACGAAATCTTCCCGTCGCCGCCGGGGATGGTCTTCTCCGGTCGCCCGTTCCAGGAGATTTCCGCGGTGCAGGTCGCGGGGCACGCCGCCAGGCCCGGACTCGTGAAGGACGGAATCGCCAGGCTGACGTCAAGCTCCGCCCCGCGTGCCGCGGCGAGCGTCTGGCCGACGCCAGCCGTCCGGCCGCCTGACGACACGGTCACCACCGGCGGCGGCGATGCCGGATCGCGCATCATGACAACCGCCCCCCCGGCCACCGCCTGCAGAATCGCATGCTCCGTCAGGGCGTCGGCCAGCACGCGGACGCTGCCGGCGCCGATATACCCGGGCGCGCGGTGCCAGTCGCTCGACGCCACGCCCGTGATGCGCTTCCCCTTGCGCAGCAGCTCGTCCCAGATCGCAATCGCCGCCGGCTGCGGACCGAGCGCGCTGTTCCACACTTCCATCGCGTCAGTGTGCTCGGGAACGGGTTGCTTCCAATCGCAGGCATCGCAATCCCCCGTCGGGTGGTTGATCGAGAAGAGCGCACCGCGCGCGTGAGCCGCGGCGGCGATGTCATGCATGCGCGGGTCCTGCGGTGTCATCCGGAAGTCGAGCCAGTCGCCCGGCTTCAGGCCCCAGACGTTCGCATGCCCCCCGGGCGTCGTGATCTCCTCGCCGACGATGTGCAGGGGCTTGCGGTCCGGGTCGGGCGTCACGGCAAGGGCGTGTGTGGTGTTGTTGTGGTCGGTAATGGCCACGAAGTCGAGCCCCGCGGCCCGCGCCATATCCAGCACCTGCGCGGGGTCGCTACCGCCGTCGCTATGGACCGTATGGAGGTGGAGGTCCCCGGAATACCACCGCCGCGTCGCGGCCGCCTCCGTGCCGACCGTCACCCGCAGCGTCACGGCCACCCCTTCGGGCGCA
The DNA here is from genome assembly GCA_035575695.1 of Vicinamibacterales bacterium. Taxonomy (GTDB): domain Bacteria; phylum Acidobacteriota; class Vicinamibacteria; order Vicinamibacterales; family 2-12-FULL-66-21; genus JACDCA01. The sequence continues at coordinate 1,092 of DATLXP010000185.1, read as the reverse complement.
ACCTTGTAGAGGCCGAGGACCACGTGCCAGCGGCCCGTCGGAAGCGGCCCCGGACGATAGCCGGGCGAAGTCGCCCCGGGGCCGAGCAGGATTTCCATGCGGGCCCCGCCGCTCCAGCCGCGCATGGCGCGCGAACCGAAATCGAGCGGGCCCGGTTCGAACAGACCGAGGTCCACGGCGTTCCTGCCGCTGGACTTGTCGTAGGTCTGTTCGATCCGGATCGATGTCGCGCCGGCCGGCACGTCGAACGGCACGTACTGATAGCGCCCCGAGGCGCGGGCTTCGGGCGTGTAGTGGCGGGTGATCACCACCGTGACGGGCGAGGCCTGCGCCCCGAGTCCGCAGACGACGAGAAGCGCGCAGCAGCACCGGAGGATACGTCTCATCGAAGGTGGGCAATTATAATGGGCAGATGCTCGAACCGGTTTACATGTTCGCAATCGACCATCGCTGGCAGTGGGAGGAGTGGTGCGACGGGAACGAGGTCGACCGCGCCAGGATCCCGGAGATCAAATCGCTGGCGGTCGAAGCCTTTCTCGCGGCGCGAGATGCATCTGCGCCGATCCGCCGGTCCGGTGCCCTGCTCGTGGATCTCACCTACGGGCGGCACGCCTTCGACGCCGCCAGGTCGGCCGGGGCCGTGACCGGCACGCCCGCCGAACGGGCCGGGGCCTTTCCGCTCGAGTGGACGGCTCCTTTCGATGTTGCCCTGCCGGGTGATTTCGTCAAGGTCCTGGTTCGCCATCGCCCCGATGTCGAGGTGGGAGTCGTCCACACCCAACGCCAGCAGCTGCTCGAACTCCAACACTGGTGTGCGGATCATGAGAAGACCCTCGTGTTGGAGGTCCTGGTGTCACCTGCGACGAACCGTGACCCTGCGAGCGGTCAGCCACAGACGGACTTCGACGCGCAGGTGCGTCCCCAGTTGCTGGCGGACTACATCCGCGACGCGTACGGCATGGGGATCGTTCCGGCGTACTGGAAGATCGAGGGCATGCCCGACCGGGCGGCGCTCGCCATCGTGGACGAGGCGATTCGCACGGTCGATGGGCCGCGACAGTTGATTCTGGGCAAAGGCGCGGGCATGGACCA
>DATLXP010000184.1:0-36132 GCA_035575695.1 Vicinamibacterales bacterium | reverse complement strand
ACCTCGCCCTCAGCTTCGCCCCGACCGAGGCGGCGCCGCGTCCTTACTTCATGGTCAAAGGCCAGTGCGACTTGAGCGCACTGGTCTTTTTGTTTGTACGGAGGCGTGCGCCTCAAAGTGCGGCTCTGGACCGATTGCTGGAGAATCGGGCACAGGCAAGGAACTGGTTGCGCGGCAGATCCACGACTTGAGCCGAAGGCGCAAGGGGCCCTTCGTGGCCGTCAACTGCGCGGCGATTGTTGAGACGCTGCTCGAAGCCGAGTTGTTCGGGATCGAAGACCGGACCGCCACCGGCGTGCGGGGCCGGCGCGGCAAGTTCGAGAGCGCTCACGAGGGCACGCTCTTTCTCGACGAAGTCTCGGATCTGTCTCCAGCCGCGCAGGCCAAGCTCCTCCGGGCGATTCAGGATCTGGCCGTGGAGCGCGTGGGAGGCACGGGCGCTCGTCAAGTGGACACCAGGATCATCGTGGCCACCAACCGGCCGTTGGCCGACTTGATGGAGCAAGGCAAGTTCCGCCTGGACCTCTTCTATCGACTGAACGGGATCGACGTGCAGGTGCCGCCGTTGCGCCAGCGGAAGGACGACATCCTGGAGCTCGCGGCCTATTTTCTCGAGCGGTATCGGCTTGTGCGGCCGTTGACGCTTACGCCTGCGGTGACCGACGCACTGCTGGCGTACGACTGGCCTGGGAATGTGCGAGAGCTGGAGCGGGTGATCGAGCGCGCCGTCGCCCTTGCGTCGTCCGACTCGGTGGATCTGGACGACTTGCCGCCGGTCCTGCTGGGCCGCTATGCCGACGTTCTTCTGCCATCGGCGGGCGCGCGGGATTCAATGCGCGCCTGGGGCAGCCGCTACGCGCGGCTCGTCCTGGAGCGATGCGCCAACAACAAGCGCCGGGCATGCAGGGAACTGGGCATTTCATACCACACGCTTCAGGGGTATCTGCGGTTTCGCCCCGAGGGGCGCCCGTGTGGAGCCAAGGCCAAGGAATAAATGCAGTTGTTCGCCGGGCGCCTCCGGCATTTAAATCCTCGGCGAGGCAGGCGGTCAGACGACCGTGAGGGACGCAGCCGGGGTCGTTGCTCGTCGACCGCCTGGCGGACGGCGAGGTTCGGAGGAAGACCATGGTAGCGATGACAGGCAAGTTGATGATCGTGGCGATTGGCGCCGCACTCGTCTCGGTGGTTCCGTCGCCCGCCGAGGCGCAGGCACGACGCGTCGTCTCGACGCGGCAGGACGTGGCGGTAGCGCGCGCGGGGGAGGTGCCGGCGCTCGGCACTGTGAGCGCGACGCTCGGCTGGGATCAGCGCATGGAGGTGTCACTGCGGGAGAGCGAGTTCGTGATGACCCGGACGTACACGCCGGCCACGCGAGAAGTGGAACTCACGGTCAGTGGGGAGGGTGAACTGCCACTCGTCCTGCGGTTTGGCGGCGCCGACGGGTTCTCCGCCTCGCGGGGCACGCGCGTCGTGAAAGGCACCTCGACTCCCGATGCGATCCGAGCCCTCCTTTCCGGTCGTGCGGTGGGGGCGGCAAGGCGTCACATCGGGAACTATGAACGGCGGCTGATCTCCCGCGCATCTGCAACGCGTCCGGATGACCCGCACGCCTACGGCTTCCTGCTCGGCGGCGCGCTGCTGGCATCCCTCGACGGCGACCCGACGGCTGTCGGACGGGCGCGGGACATCATCAGAGGTCGTCTGACGCAACGGATGCGGGCCGTCGGGTTCGAGTTCAAGTACTGCGTGACGGACTACGAGCGCTATCTGCTGCAGATCGACACGGATCGCACGCAGTGCCTGGACGCGGCCAACGATCGTGACAGCTGGTATGGGCGGGCCGCGGATCGGCTCGGGTGCGAGATTGAATTCATGGCAGGAGCCATGGCGGGGGAAGGTCAATTCGCGTCTTGCATCGCATTAGGAGGCTTTTTCTGATGAGCATGGAGCAGCGGATCAATGACGTCAACGCGCGATCCCGGCGGGTCTCACCGATCCTCTTCAAGGCCGCAATCGCGTGGTTCCTCGGCGCCATCGTTCTGGCGATGCTCGCGCCTGCACTCAGCGCACGGGGCCTGCACCTGCAGCGCTGGATGGTCTGGACGGTGATGCTCGGCAGCTTCGCGCTGAGCATCGGGCCCGACCTCTGGCGGCGCCACGTCAGGAACCGGCCGCGGCGTCCGTAATCCGCTCTTGGAGGGGCACCGCCCGCCTGCGACCAGGGCAGGCGGTGCCCCCGCCCATCAGTCCCTTCATTTCTTGACCGCCTGCCAACGCGCATAGTACCTTTTCGGGATTATGCCCACGGCAGCAGGCGCTGCGTTGTGTCCTGCCGTCCAGTGGACCGTTCTCCGCCCAATTCCTGACTGCACATCACATGTCTCAGCCCGCGTCCGCCCCGCTGAAGAAGACTCCGCTGAACGCCCGTCACCGCTCCCTCGGTGCCCGCATGGTCGAGTTCGGTGGCTGGGACATGCCCGTCGAATACTCCGGCATCGTCGATGAGCACATGGCCGTCCGGACTCGAGCCGGGCTGTTCGACGTCAGCCACATGGGCGAGATCGAAATCGCCGGCCGCGATGCCCTGAAGGCCGTCCAGCACATCACGTCGAACGACGCGTCCAGACTCGCCATCAACCAGGCACACTACTCGGCCCTCACGACCCCGGAAGGGACGTTTGTGGACGATGTGCTGGTCTACAAGCTGACCGACGAGCACTTCATGCTGGTCGTGAACGCCTCGAACATCATCAAGGACTTCACCTGGATTACCGGAAACATCAGCGGTATCGGCGATGCTGTGGCGGTGAATACGAGCTCCCGGTATGCGCTGATCGCGCTTCAGGGGCCAGTGGCGCTCGACGTCCTGCAGACGCTGACAGGCGTGAACCTGGCCGACATCAAGTACTACTGGTTCACGACCGGTGAAGTGGCCAACGTCCGCGTCACGATCTCCCGCACGGGCTACACGGGTGAAGACGGCTTCGAGGTGTTCGTGCCGCCCGCGTCCGCCGAGCGCGTGTGGGACGCCATTCTTGCGGCGGGGAAGTCCGCCGGTGTCGTGCCTGCCGGCCTGGGCGCGCGCGACACGCTGCGCCTCGAGGCGGCGATGCGTCTCTACGGCAACGACATGGACGAGACGACGACCGTGATGGAAGCGGATCTCGGCTGGATCGTCGGGTGGAAGAAGGACGACTTCATTGGAGCCGATATCCTCAAGCAACAGAAAGCGGAAGGCACGGCGCGGAAGCTCGTGGGATTCGAAGTGCTCGACCGTGCCATCGCCCGTCACGGCCACGAGGTGTATGTAGACGGGGAGAAAGCGGGTGTTGTGACAAGCGGCACACAGACACCGTTCCTGAAGAAGTCGATCGGCATGGCATACGTGCCAGTCGAGAAGACCGCCGTCGGAACCGAGTTCGAGATCGACGTCCGCGGGCGCCGCGTCAAGGCCCAGGTCGTGTCGATGCCGTTCTACAAGAGACCGAAGTAGGCCCGACCTTCAGGTCGGGCGTGTCGCCCGTAGGCCCGACCTTCAGTCGGGCGAGTCGCCCGTAGGCCCGACCTTCAGGTCGGGCGTGTTCGAAGGAGCCATATGTATCCGACAGACCTGAAATACACGAAAGACCACGAGTGGGTCCGCGTCGAAGGGGACAACGCCCGGGTCGGCATCACCGACTACGCACAGAAACAGCTGGGGGACGTGGTCTACCTGGAGCTGCCGGAGGTCGGACGCACGTTCAACGCGGGAGACGTGTTCGGCACGATCGAATCCGTCAAGGCGGTCTCGGAGCTGTATAGCCCCGTCACCGGCGAAGTGGTCGAGGTGAACTCGGGCATCGCGCAACGGCCCGAATCGGTGAACACAGCCCCTCACGACACGTGGATGATCGTCATCAAGGTGACGAACCCCGCCGATATGAACGGCCTCCTCGACTCGACGGCCTACTCGGACCTCACAAAGTAAACGCATGAACGCACCGACCCCGGGGACCTTCCAGAGCAGACATATCGGACCTGATGCCGCGGAACGCGACGAGATGTTGCGCGCGATCGGCGTCCCGACACTCGACGCCCTCATCGACCAGACGATCCCGCCCGGCATTCGCGCCGGCGCGCCGCTCGACCTGCCGGAAGCCGACAGCGAAGCCGGCTACCTGCGCCGTTTGCGCGGCATTGCCAGCAACAACACGGTGGCGCGCTCCTACATCGGGATGGGGTATTACGACTGCATCACCCCCAGCGTCATCCTCCGGAACGTCTTCGAGAATCCCGCGTGGTACACCCCCTACACGCCGTACCAGGCCGAAATCGCGCAGGGGCGCCTCGAGTCGCTGCTGAATTTCCAGACGGTCGTGAAAGACCTGACCGGCATGGACATCTCGACGGCATCCCTCCTGGACGAGGGTACGGCGGCGGCCGAGGCGATGACCATGTTCCACCGGCTGCAGCCGAAGAAGGCGCCGGCCGGCCAGGAGAGCGTGTTCCTGGTGTCGGACGGCTGCTTCCCGCAGACGATCGACGTGCTCCGCAGCCGCGCCGAGCCGCTCGACATCCGGCTCGAGATCGGTGACCCCGACTCGCTGCCGATGGACAAGGCGTTCGGGCTCCTCCTGCAGTATCCCGATGACCGTGGGGACATCTCGTATCTTCCCGCCATCATCGAGAAGGCGCACGCCGCCGGGTTGTTCGTCGCCGTGGCGTCGGACCTGCTCGCGTTGACGCTGTTGAAGTCCCCTGGGGAGATGGGCGCAGACGCGGTCGTCGGCAACTCGCAGCGGTTCGGCGTGCCGCTCGGCTACGGCGGACCGCACGCGGCGTACCTCGCGACCCGCGAATCGTTCGTCCGGCAGGCGCCCGGACGCATCATCGGCATCTCCGTCGATGCGCGGGGTGACCAGGCGTTCCGCATGGCGCTGCAGACGCGCGAGCAGCACATTCGGCGAGAGAAGGCGACCTCGAATATCTGCACGGCGCAGGCGCTGCTGGCCAATATCGCGGCGATGTACGCGGTGTTCCATGGTCCCGACGGGCTGCGCGCGATTGCGGAGCGTGTGCACAACATGGCGCGGGTGACGGAACACGCGCTGGGCGCGCTCGGGTTCACGCAGACGAATGCCGCCTACTTCGACACGCTGCGGATCTCAGGCGCCGACGTGAAGGCGGTTCGGAAGGCGGCGGGAAAGGCCGGTATCAATTTCCGCTACGTCGGAACCGAGATCGGAATCTCCTTCGACGAAACGACGACCATCGAGGATGTCACGGCCGTCATCAACGTCTTCGCGGGGGCGGCCGGAACCCACGGCACGCCGGTGTTCAGACAGGGGCCCTTCGAGCTCAAGGCCCCGAGCGTGCTTCGGCGGACGTCCCCCTACCTGACGCACCCCGTGTTCCACTCGCATCATTCTGAGACGAAGATGATGCGCTACATCAAGAGCCTCGAGCGAAAGGATGTCGGGCTCGACACGTCGATGATCGCCCTCGGGTCGTGCACGATGAAGCTCAACGCGGCGTCCGAGATGATCCCGATCACCTGGCCGGAGTTCTCGAGCATGCACCCGTTTGCGCCGGCCGACCAGGCGAAGGGCTACGCGCAGGTCTTCCGGGAACTGGAGGACGCGCTCTGCAAGATCACCGGCTTCGCGGCCGTGTCTCTCCAGCCGAACTCCGGAGCGCAGGGAGAGTTCGCGGGCCTGATGGCGATCCGTGCCTACCACCTCGCGCGCGGCGACAAAGCCCGCAACGTCGTACTGATCCCGTCGAGCGCGCACGGCACCAATCCCGCCAGTGCCTCCATGGCCGGATTGAAGGTCGTCGTCACGGCGTGCGACAGCAACGGCAACGTCGAGCTCGGCGACCTTCGCGCCAAAGCAGAGCAGCATCGTGACCGGCTCGCCGCGCTGATGGTGACCTATCCCTCGACCCACGGGGTCTTCGAGGAAGACATCAAGGAAATCTGCACGATCATTCACGATCACGGCGGCCAGGTCTACATGGACGGCGCAAACATGAATGCGCAGGTCGGCCTGACGAGCCCCGCGGCGATCGGCGCGGACGTCTGCCACCTCAACCTGCACAAGACCTTTGCGATCCCGCATGGCGGCGGCGGTCCCGGGATGGGACCGATTGCCGTCGCGAAACACCTCGCGCCGTATCTGCCAGGGCATCCGGTCGTGACAGTGGGAGGACGGAAAGCGATCCCGGCCATCTCGGCCGCCCCATGGGGCAGCGCCAGCATCCTCCTGATTTCGTACGGATACATCCGGATGCTCGGTGCCGCGGGCGTGACCGACGCCACGCGGTACGCGATTCTCAACGCCAACTATCTCAAGGCGCGCCTGCACGGCCACTACGACGTGCTGTACTCCAACCACAACGGCCGCGTGGCCCACGAGATGATCTTCGACCTGCGTCCGTTCAAGCACGCCGGCGGGGCGTCCATAGACGAGCAGGATGTCGCCAAGCGCCTGATGGACTACGGATTTCACGCCCCGACGGTCTCGTTCCCGGTTGCGGGCACGATGATGATCGAGCCGACCGAGAGTGAGTCGAAAGCCGAGCTCGATCGTTTCTGCGATGCGTTGATTGCGATCCGGGGAGAGATTCAGGCGGTGATGGACGGCACGGCTGATGTGAAAGACAACGTGCTCAAGAACGCGCCGCACACGGCCGAAGAGGTCACAGCCGACTCGTGGACCCACCCGTACTCACGCGAGCAGGCGGCCTATCCGCTGCCGTTCGTCAAGGCCAACAAGTTCTGGCCCTCGGTTTCCCGCATCGACAACCCGTACGGCGATCGAAACCTGATCTGCGCGTGCCCGCCGATAGAGGCCTACGCCGACTCTATTCCCAAGTAGGCCCGACCTTCAGGTCGGGCGACACGTCTACTCCTGACCGTGGGCCCGTCTCCGGTACCCATCCAGCAACGTCTTCGTGAGCGGTCCGGGCGTCCCTGAGCCCACGGGACGGCCGTCTATCTTCGTCACCGGGCTGAGCTCGCGCGTCGTGCTGGTGATGAAGGCCTCGTCGGCCGTCTCGAGATCGGCTGGCATGAGCACCGCCTCGCGCACGTCCACTCCCACCTCGGCGCCCACGTCAAAGATGTACGCCCGGGTAATTCCCTCGAGCAGGCCTGCTTCCGACTTCGGTGTCAGGACGACGCCATCCCGCACCATGAAGAAGTTTGCCTGTGAGCACTCCGAGAGCTCTCCGCGAAAGTTGCACATCAGGCCCTCTTCGCCGCCGCGGCGATTCGCCTCCTGCATGGCGAGCGCATTGTTAAGCAGGTTGTTCGCCTTGATCAACGGGTTGACCGAGCCCGGGTGGTTGCGCAGGATCGGGACGAGGCAAATGTTGATCCCGTCGGTGAAGACCCGGGCCGGCGGCTCGTCGAGCGGCTTGACGATAATGACGGTCGTGGGGACCGGCGTGGAGCGCGGATCGTAGTTCAGTTCGCCCACGCCGCGCGTGAAGAGAATGCGGATGTAGGCCTCATCCATCGGCCCCGCGGCCGCGACGGTGTCGTCGATCCAGTGTGCCAGCTGCGCGTCATCGAACGGCACATCAAGATGGATGCGCGCCGCCGACGCCCGCAGTCGGCCCATGTGCTGGTCGTACAGGAACGGGACCATCCCGTACGTGCGCAGCGTCTCGTAGACCCCCTCGCCGTAGAGAAACCCATGGTCGTAGACAGGCACGACGGCCTCGCTCGCGGGCCTGATCGTTCCGTTGACGTACACCGCACCGCGAAGAGCCATAGGAAGAGTGTGTGAAATGAAGAGACGATGAAGAACCGGTGACGGGCCGAACCGTGAACCCTGAACCCTGACTGTGAACGACTGAATTGACGGGAGTCTAACACAGCGGGTACGCTGGCCCGGATGCGTGTACTCAACAGTCAGCAGATGCGAGAAGCGGATCGCCACACGATCGACGAGATCGGGATTCCCTCCATCGTGCTGATGGAAAATGCCGGCCGCCAGGCCGTCGCGGCCATGGAAGCGGCGTTTGAAGGGCTCGCCGCCAGTCACGTCGGCGTCCTCTGCGGCCAGGGTAATAACGGCGGCGACGGCTTCGTGGTCGCGCGCACGCTGATCCAGCGTGGCATCGAGACGTCGGTCTTCCTGCTCGGCACCGTCAGTGAGGTGCGTGGCGACGCGCGCACGAACCTGGAGATTCTGGGTCGCATTGGACTGACGGTGGTCGAGATCACGAGCGCGCAGGAATGGGAGCTGCATTTCAGCGAGATATCCGAGTGCGACCTGCTCGTCGATGCGATCCTCGGCACCGGATTTCACGGACGGCTGGGCGGCCTGCTCGAGACCGTGGTCGCCGACGTCAACGACCTCGGTGTGCCCGTCGTCGCCATCGACATTCCGACCGGCCTGTCCGCCGACTCGCACGAGATCGAGGGAGACGCGATCGATGCCGCGATGACGGTCACGCTCGCAGCGCCGAAGATTCCGCTCGTCCTCCCCCCGGCAGATTCCCATTGCGGCGACCTCGTGATTGCCGATATCGGCATTCCGCACCCGGTCATCGACGACGTGGAGGGCCCGTACCTGGAGTTGCTGACGCGCGACCGGATGCGTGAGCTCGTGCCCGCGCGGGCTGCCGAGTCGCACAAAGGGGATTTCGGGCGCGTGCTGATCATCGCCGGGTCCATGGGAAAGACCGGTGCCGCGCACCTCGCCGCGCTTGGGGCGTTGCGGTCCGGCGCCGGGCTCGTGACGATCGCCGCACCGCGCTCGTGCGTGCCGGTGCTCGCCTCGATGGCGGCCGAGTACATGACCGAGGCCCTCGACGAAACGCCGGAAGGCACGATCGATTACGCGGCGCTCGAGCGCGTTCTCGACATGAAGGCGGACGTCATTGCGGTCGGGCCCGGCCTCGGCCAGTCCCCGTCGACGTCCGCGTTCGTGCAGGGCCTTGTCGAGCGGACCGGCGTGCCGCTCGTGCTCGATGCGGACGCGCTGAACGCGTTCGCCGAGGAACCCGAACGCCTGATGGGGCGTGACGGCGTCGACATGATCATCACTCCGCATCCAGGGGAGATGGCGAAACTGCTGAACACGAGTATTGAAGCGGTCCAGCACGACCGGTTGAACGTCGCGCGTGACTTCGCGTCCGCCCACAAGCTGCACGTCATCCTGAAGGGGCACCGCACCGTCGTCGCCGGCCCGGACAACCGGGCGTTTCTGAATCTCACCGGAAATGCCGGCATGGCGACAGGGGGGACCGGCGACGTGCTGACCGGGATGCTGGCTGCGTGGTTCGCGCAGCTGCTGGACCCGGAAGCCGCCTGCAAGATCGCCGTCTACCTCCATGGATCGGCCGGCGACCTCGCCGAAGCGGATGAAGGGGAGGTCTCGCTCGTCGCGACAGACGTCGTCTCCCGTATCGGCGATGCCATCCTCGAGCTCACTGCCAAGCGCAAGTCCAGGCAGCGCGACGCCTCCGATGCCGGACGTTCTCAGTAACAGCGAAGACGACACGGCGTCTGCCGGGGAGCGCCTCGGCCGGTCGCTTCACGCCGGCGATGTCGTGCTTCTCTACGGCGACCTCGGCGCTGGTAAGACGGCCTTCGTTCGCGGCATGGCCCGTGGCGTCGACGCATCGGCCGACGATGTCTCCAGCCCGACGTTCACGCTGATCCAGGAGTACGCCGGCCGTCTCACGCTGTACCACGTGGACCTGTACCGCCTCGCGCCGAACGAAGTCGACGATCTGGGGCTCGATGAGCTCGTGACCGGCGACGGCGTGGTCGCCGTCGAGTGGGCGGAGCGCTGGACGGGCCGTCCGCAGGAGGTGATCGAGGTCCGTATAGAGGACGCGGGCGGCGACCAGCGGCGGATCACGATCCGTATCCCGTAGGCCCCGTAGGCCCGACCTTCAGGTCGGGCGAGAGATCCGACCCGTAGGCCCGACCTTCAGGTCGGGCGTGGGGCGTCTCAGAATTTCTGACGCGCCTGGAGCCTGAGCGACACCGTAGCCTCTTCACGTCCGGCGGGCGCTGTCATCGACATCTGCAGCTCCCCCGCGTGGTACCGCTCGCCGGAGGGCAGGAACGCCGTGAAGTGGACATGCGGCGGATTGTTGCTGTTCGGATACGAGCCGGGGCGTATCGTCTCGAATGTGAAGCGCCCATCCCTGCCGGTCTTCACCCATCCCTTCAGACGCCACGAGTGCGGCCCGTTCTCGCGTTTGTCGTAGAGCCCTTCGCGGTCCGTCTGATAGGCAAACACGATCGCGTCTGCGGCCGGCGAGCCGTCGCTCTTCAGAAGCGCGCCACGAACGGTCAGGGGCAATCCCGGCTCGCTGGTGGGCGCGATGCGCGCGGTGGAATGGAGCGTGGACGGCCGCTGCTGCTGCGCACGTTCGATCGCGCCGAGGTACTGCGTATCCTGGGCGCCCGGCAGCGCGCCTGTGACCAAGAGCGTGACGAGCGTGAGAGCGGTTCGGGTGTGCATGCGACTAAGACGAGCAGACGGAGGTTTTCGTTAACAGGCGCTGCCGCGCTCGACTTGAAGGTCGGGCCTACTCCACGCGGTAATTCGGGGCTTCTTTCGTGATGATCACGTCGTGCACGTGCCCCTCGCGGTGGCCCGCGGGTGTCACGCGTATCAGCCGCGCATCGCGCTGCAGGGCCGGGATATCGGGGCTGCCGCAATACCCCATGCCTGCGCGAAAGCCGCCGGTGAGCTGATGGATCATGGCCGCGACAGAGCCCTTGTGCGCGACGCGGCCTTCGATACCTTCGGGGACGAGCTTGTCGGCAGCCTCGGGGTTGGATTCGAGATCGAACTCGTCCTGGAAGTAGCGGTCGCGGCTGCCGCGGCGCATGGCGCCGAGCGAGCCCATGCCGCGGTACTCCTTGAAGCTCCGGCCCTGGTACAGGATCATTTCGCCCGGGCTCTCATCGGTGCCGGCAAACAGGCTGCCGATCATGCAGGTGCTCGCTCCGACGGCGATGGCCTTGGTGATATCGCCTGAATAGCGGATGCCGCCGTCCGCAATGATCGGCACCTTGTGGCGCGAAGCCGCGCGGGCGCACTCGGCAATGGCCGTGATCATCGGGACGCCGATGCCCGCCACCACACGGGTCGTGCAGATGGAGCCCGCGCCGATGCCGACCTTGACGGCATCCACGCCAAGATCACACAGCGCGTCGGTGGCCTCTCCGGTCGCCACGTTGCCGGCGACGAGGTCGAGGCCCGTGTAGTCACGCCGGATACGCCGGACCATGTCGAGCACGCCCTGTGAATGTCCGTGCGCGGTGTCGATCACCATGACGTCAACGCCCGCCGCCGCGAGGGCTTCAGCGCGCACCAGGGCATCCTTGCCGACGCCGATGGCCGCGCCGACACGCAGGCGCCCGAAGGCATCCTTGCAGGCGTTCGGGTACTTGATCATCTTCTGGATGTCTTTCACCGTGATCAGGCCCTTGAGCATGAAACGGTCGTCGACAACCAGCAGCTTCTCGACCTTGTGGCGATGCAGGAACTCACGCGCCTGCTCGAGCGTGGTGCCCACAGGCACCGTGAAGAGGGGGTCGCTCGTCATGATGTCGGAGACCGGCCGGTCGAGGTTCGTCTCGAACCGGAGGTCGCGATTGGTGAGGATGCCGACGAGGCGCCCTTCCTTGCCACCGTCCTGGGTGATCGGCACACCCGAGATGCGGTACTTCTTCATCAGGTCGAGCGCTTCGTAGATCCGGTTGTGGGGAGAGAGCGTGATCGGGTCCACGATCATCCCGCTCTCCGACCGTTTCACGCGATCGACCTCGGAGGCCTGCTCATCGGGGCTGAGGTTCTTGTGTATGATCCCGATCCCGCCCTGCTGCGCCATCGCGATCGCCAGGCGCGATTCCGTGACCGTATCCATTGCGGCGCTCAGCAGCGGCACGTTCACCCGGATGTTGCGCGTCACCCAGGACGAGACATCCACGGCGCTCGGCAGCACCGTCGAGTGCCGCGGAACGAGCAGCACATCATCGAAGGTCAGCGCCGTCGTCAGGCCGACAGCAATCTGGTCGGTATTCAGTACGTCAGTCCTGGTGGTCATGTGGCCTCGCACGAGATGGGGACAGCCACCTTTTCGTATTGCCTGTCAGCGAAAAGGTGGCTGTCCCCATCTCGCTCAGGCTCCGTGGCATTTCTTGTATTTCTTTCCACTCCCGCACGGACACGCATCGTTGCGGCCGACCTTGGGCTCGTCGCGCTTCACCTGGCGAATGACATCGTCGCCTCCCGTGCGCGCCGGGCGTGGCGTGCCGGGCGGGGCGGCGCCGTCACCGAAGGCGCCGAAGGGGGATGGGGGAGGGGCCGTCTCCGGGCCGCTCAGTGTGATCTGCGGCGGCCGCCGCGGCGCAGGTTGCCGGACCGGCGCCGCAATGCCATCCTCGCCATCGACGGGCGTGAGACGCCACAGGTACCGGACGATCTCTTCCTCGACGCGGTCGCGCATGGCCTTGAAGAGCGCGTAGCTCTCCTTTTTGTACTCGACCAGCGGATCCTTCTGCCCGTAGCCGCGAAGGCCGATCCCCTCTTTCAAGTGATCGAGGCTGTACAGGTGGTCTTTCCACTGGGCGTCGACGATCTGCAGCATGATGTCGCGCTCGACGCGCCGCAGGATGTCGACGGGGATCAGGGCCTCCTTGCGCTCGTACTTGTCGAGCACGATCGGCCAGAGCACATCGGCCGCCTGTTCGGACGTCATGCCGTCGATGTCGACGGCGTCGAGGTCGGACGGATCCAGGCCGAAGAGGTCCGAAACCCCGGCCTTCAAGGCAGGATAATCGCGCTCCTCGATGTCGATGTCGCGGCCGGCGAATGACTCGGCCGAATTCCCGAGGATGTCTTCCGCCAGGCTGAGCACGTACTCGCGACTGTCGATCTCCTCCCCGGGCTGGTCGCTTTCCGCGTCGAAGCGGATCTTACCTTCGAGGAGTTCACGCCGCAGCGCATAGATGCTCTCGCGCTGCTTGTTCATGACGTCGTCGTATTCGAGGAGGTGCTTGCGGACCGAGAAGTTCTGGGCTTCGACCTGCTTCTGCGCGCGTTCGATCGCCCGCGTCACCATGCCGTGCTCGATCGGCACGCCTTCTTCCATTCCGAGCTTCTGCATTAGGCCGGAAATGCGGTCCGACCCGAAGATCCGCATCAGGTCGTCTTCGAGCGACAGGTAGAACCGCGACGACCCGGGGTCTCCCTGCCGGCCGGCGCGGCCACGCAACTGGTTGTCGATGCGCCGGGCCTCGTGACGCTCGGTCGCGATGATATGGAGTCCGCTCGCGTTCACGACGTCGCCGTGCTCGGTGTCCGTGACGGCCCTGTGCGCGGCGTGGATCCGCTCGTACTCGGCGCGGGGGACCCGGTAGTAGTGTTCCAGGTGGAGGAAATAGACGAACTCGTCGTCGTCGACGTACTTCGCTTCGCTTTTCGGGATCCTCTCGGCGATCTCGTCGCCGAGGGTCTGCTGCCGCGCGATGAATTCGGCGTTGCCGCCGAGCAGGATGTCGGTGCCGCGGCCCGCCATGTTGGTCGCGATCGTGACCGTCGCCTTGCGGCCGGCCTGCGCGACGATCTCCGCTTCCTGTGCGTGATACTTCGCGTTGAGGACGACGTGCTTGATACCGCGGAGCTTCAGCAGCTTCGAGAGGCGCTCCGACTTCTCGATCGACACCGTGCCCACCAGCACGGGCCGTCCCTTCTGTTGCTGCTCGATGATGTCGGCGACGATGGCGTCGAATTTTTCGCGCTCGGTCCGATAGACGGTATCGGGCTCTTCGACCCGCTGCAGGACGCGGTTGGTCGGGATGACCATGACTTCGAGCTTGTAGATCTTGTGGAATTCCTCGGCCTCGGTGTCCGCGGTGCCGGTCATGCCGGAGAGCTTGGCGTACTTGCGGAAGTAGTTCTGAAAGGTGACGGTCGCGAGGGTCTGGTTCTCGCGCTCGATCTTGACCTTTTCCTTCGCCTCGACGGCCTGGTGGAGCCCGTCGCTCCAGCGGCGTCCTGGCATCAGGCGCCCGGTGAACTCATCGACGATGACGACGCCGCCGTCCTTGATCATGTAGTCCACGTCGAGCCGGAACAGCGTGTGCGCGCGCAGGCCCTGGTGGATGTGGTGGAGGAGCGGCATGTTGGCCGGGTCGTAGAGCCCGCCTGGCTGGAGGCGCTGCTCGAGCATTGCCTCGGATTTCGCCATGCCGGTCTCGGTCAGCGTGACGGTCTTGTGCTTCTCGTCGACGAGATAATCGCCGGTCTTCTCGAGTTCCTCGCGGTCCTCCGCCTTGACGTTGCCCTGCGTGACGGCGCCGGGCGTCAGCCGCGGAATGATCCGGTCGACTTCGTAATACAGATCCGTTGATTCTTCGGCCGGGCCCGAGATGATGAGTGGCGTCCGGGCTTCGTCGATCAGGATGCTGTCGACTTCGTCGACGATGGCGAAGTTGTGGCCGCGCTGCACGTAGTGCGCGAGGTCGAACTTCATGTTGTCGCGCAGGTAATCGAAGCCGAACTCGTTGTTGGTGCCGTAGGTGATGTCGGCGCCGTAGGCGACCTGGCGTTCCTGATCGTTCAGGTCGTGCTGGATGACGCCGACCGACATACCGAGGAAGCGATAGAGCCGGCCCATCCACTCGGAGTCGCGGCGGGCGAGGTAATCGTTGACGGTCACGACGTGCACGCCCTTGCCGGCGAGGGCATTCAGGTAGGCGGGGAGCGTCGCGACGAGCGTCTTCCCCTCGCCTGTCTTCATCTCGGCGATCTTCCCGCGGTGCAGGACGACCCCCCCGATGAGCTGCACGTCGAAGTGCCGCATGTTGAGCACGCGGCGGCCGGCTTCCCGAACGACCGCGAAGGCTTCGGGCAGCAGGTCGTCGAGGGTTTCCCCCCCGGCCAGGCGTCCTCGGAACTCGTCGGTCTTCTCCCTGAGCTGTGTGTCCGACAGCGTGGAGGTCTCAGGTTCCTTGGTGTTGATGACGGCGACGATGGGCCGCAGTTTTTTGAGGTCACGCTCGTTCTGCGTGCCGATGACTTTTGCGAGGAGAGTATTGACCAGCATCAGGGGAGAAATCCGTCGGGATATCTCCTGATTGTACTACTACTTTCCTGCGAGGAGACTGAGGGGGTTGGTCAGCTCGCTGTTGACGAGGACTTCGTAATGGAGATGCGCGCTGGTCGATCGTCCGGTCGAGCCCACGTACCCGATGACCTGCCCGCGCCGTACCTGCTGACGGCTCGCGACGGCAAAGCGTGAGAGGTGGGCGTAGCGGGTGACGAGGCCGAATCCATGATCGATCGTGACCAGGTTGCCGTAGTTGCCGTTGAAGGAGGCGCCCTCGACGACCCCATCGGCCGGGGCGTGAATCTGCTGGCCCTGGCTGCCCGAGATGTCGAGGCCGGGATGAAAATCCGCCGCGCCGGTGAACGGATCGAGGCGGTTGCCGAAGCTCGACGAGATCCATCCGGCGATCGGCCAGATGGACGGTGTCGCGGACGCCAGCGCCTGGCGTCGATCCACGTTCGTCCGGACGTTGACGAGCCGCTGCTCGATGGCGACAAGCACATCCCGCATGACATCGAACGTGCTGTGACCGAAGGCCGCATTGGAAATCGCCGTCGCGGCGGTGCCGCCGCCCATGGCCCGCAGCCGCACACGCTCGGGGAGCCGCTTGATCGCGGCGTCGGAGGCCGGATCGACGATCGCGCGTGCGCCGATGTCGTCCACGGCGGTCTGCAGAGAGGAAATCTGGGCCGCAAGCTCGCCGGTCGCTTCCCGGTAGCTCGCATTCTCCATCTGGAGGACGGCGTTCTGCGAGCGGAGGTCGGCGATCGCCGACTGGGCGCTCCACCGCGCGCCGAGCCCCATCAGCACCGGCAAGGCAAACAGGCAGGCGAGGGCCAGGATCGCTGGGCGCAGCGACACAGTGAACCGCCGCACGATACCGCTCGCGCGATCGGCCAGAACGATCGTGTAACGCTTGGCAGTCAAAATCGTAAAAGAGGAGAACCGGGACTTTACCATAGTCATGACCGATCGTTGCCGGAATATGGGTATAGCAGAGCCAGGGCGTCCGCGCTCACCACAGGTCACCCCTCGCCTCTGAACTGAAGCGCCTCCGCGAGATGTTCTGACGCGATCGCATCCTCCCCCGAGAGATCCGCAATACTGCGAGCCACGCGCAGCACCCTGTCGTGCCCGCGGGCCGTCAGCGACAGGCGCGTCAACGCCGCGTCGAACATCCGCCGCGCGCCGCGATCGAGCGCGGTGGAGCTGCGGAGCGTCCGGCCGTGCAGCCGCGAATTCAGCGCGCCATCCCGATCGAGCTGCCGGCGCCGCGCCGTCACGACTCGCGCGCGGATCGTCGCAGAGTCTTCCCCCCGGCGGCTTCGGTCAACTGACGCGCCGGCATGGCGGCAACCGGCACGGTCAGATCGATGCGGTCTCGGAGCGGTCCCGACAGACGCGCGCCGTAGCGCCCGATCTGCTGCGGCGTGCACCGGCACACGCGAACCGCATCGCCGAAGTAGCCGCACGGGCACGGATTCATCGCCCCCACGAGCATGAAGCGCGCAGGAAAGGCGGTGGTGCGCGAGGCCCGCGCGATGCGCACGACTCCCTCTTCGATCGGCTGCCGCAACACCTCCAGCACGTGGCGGCTGAACTCCGCGATCTCGTCGAGAAACAGCAGGCCGTGATGCGCGAGGCTGATCTCGCCGGGCCGCGGGTTGGTCCCCCCGCCAACGAGCGCCACATCCGATACCGTGTGATGCGGGGCCCGGAAGGGACGCTGCGACAGCAGTCCCGTGCCGGCGGGAACGAGCCCGGCGACGGAGTGGATGGACGTGACTTCGAGCGCTTCATCGAACGTCAGATCCGGCAACACGCCTGCGACGCGGCGCGCCATCATGGTCTTGCCGGAGCCGGGGGGGCCGATCAGCAGCGTGTTGTGTCCACCGGCAGCGGCGATCTCCAGCGCGCGCCGAGCCATGGCCTGGCCGTGCACGTCGGCGAAGTCCCCGTCACTGAGCGTCACGTCGGCCGGCTTCGAGGCGGCCGCGCGCGGCTGGTCGCCCCGTGCGGCGAACGCTTCGGGAGTATTCAGTGCCGTCACGGCTTCGGTCAGCGTGCGGACGGCGAAAAGCTCGAGGCCCGTCACGACAGCGGCCTCGGCGTGATTCGGCCGCGGCAGGAGCAAGGCGCGGAACTTGTCGCGCCGCGCCGCCGCCGCCACCGGCAGAATGCCCCGTGCCGCCTGCACGCCGCCGTCGAGCGACAACTCGCCGATCAACAGCACGTCCGGCACGTCGCGGCGCGCGACGGCGCCCGACGCGGCGAGCACGCCCAGGGCGATCGGGAGGTCGAACGACGACCCGGCCTTGCGGATGTCGGCAGGGGCGAGGTTGACGGTAATGCGGTGCGCGGGAAACTCGAACCCCGAGTTCCGGATCGCGCTCCGAATACGATCGCGGCTCTCGCGAACGGACGCGTCCGGCAAGCCCACCATATTGAAGGCCGGGAGGCCGAACGAGACGTCCACTTCGACCTGGACGCCACACGCCTCGATACCGAACACCGCCGCCGTTCTCATGCAGGCAAGCACGCCCGGCGAGAGTGCAAGGGGGTGCGCGCTCAGGAACTGGCGCGATTCAGCAGATCCTGCGTCGAAGGTCGCAGGATCTGCACGGCCTAAATCGACGGGGGAGCGAAGAAATTAACGACCGCGCACGAGCAAACGCGCGCCAGGCACGATGGAGTTGCCGCGCAGGCGGTTCCAGCTCTTGAGCTTCAGCACGCTGGTGTTGAACACCCGCGCGACCGAGAACAGCGTATCGCCGCGTCGGACACGGTAATACTTCGCCGACGCAGACGCGCGCATCGAGGCGCGCGTGGCGTCGGGGATCGAGGCAACGCCCGTGACGTGACGCGAGGCGACGACGGCCGGTACCGGACGGTCCGTCCGCACGGCGAGCAGCGACGCGGGGGCGCGGGGGATGATCAGATCCTGCCCCGAACGGACGCGCGACTTCACGCCGAGATAGTTCGCCGCCGCCAGCTCATACTTGTTCACGCGCAGCTTGCGCGCGATGGTCGCGATGGATTCACCCTTCCGGACGGTGTGCCAGTTGAGCGTGTTCAGATCGTCGGTCGACGCACGGGAGAGCCGCGCGCGGAGCGCGTCGCCCGTGCCCGACGGCACCTTGATCTCGTAGTCGGGATATCGGATCGGGGTCGTCCAGCGGCGCAGCTCCGGGTTCAGGGCCTGGATCTCGTCGACCGACGTCCCGCTCCACTCCGCGACCCGGCGGAGGTCGGTGGCACGGTTCACGATGACCTTGTCGTACGCGAGCGCATCCGCGGTCGCCAGCGTGAACCCGTACTGGGCCGGATTACGGCCCACGATCATCGCGGCGAGGATCAGCGGCACGTACTCCCGCGTCTCCTTCGGCAGGAAGTCCTTCGTTTCGGAGAGCGACCAGAAGTCTCGATCCCCGGACCGATCCATCGCGCGCTGCACGCGCCCCTGCCCGCCGTTGTACGCCGCGAGCACGAGATGCCAGTCGCCGTCGAAGAGCCTCGACAGGGTCTTGAGGTACTTGGCCGCCGCGACGGTCGACTTCTCGAAATCGGAGCGCTCGTCGATGTACCAGTCGGTCTTCAGGCCGTGGTCCTTCGCCGTCGGGACCATGAACTGCCACGGGCCCTTCGCGCTGGCCTTCGACAGGGCGTTGGTCTTGAAGCCACTTTCGATGATCGGGATGAAGACGAGATCGAGAGGCAAGCCTTCAGCGCGGAAGACATCCTGAATCATCGGCAGGTACTTGGCGCCGCGCGTAAGGCTGTCCTGCACATACCCGTGCAGCCGGCCCTGTAACAACTCGACCGCCGACAACACCCGGCCGTTCTGCGGGATCGGGATGTCGTGCAGCGTGTGCGCGAGGTCGTCCTTGACGGTCTTCTTCGTTTCCGGTTCCGGGGCCGGCTTCGCGAAGGTCGCGATTTTCAGCAGCTCGTCGATCGACGCCGGCTCGTACTTCTGCTCCGCGAAGCCGTCCCCCTTGGCAAGGGTCGTGATCTCGTGCGCGCTGATGCGGTCGATCAGCCGGTCGAAATGCTCGCGCATGCGCGCATCCGTCCGGGCGCCGTACGGCGACTCCAGCAGGACGTCAACCGCGCGGTCGAACGCGGTGCGCGCGCGGTCGAGATGGCCGAGCGCAAGCTCGCGTTCGCCGGTTTCAAAATGTTTCTGGGATGTGGTGATGAGAACGGTCACCGGGTCGGTGGGTTGGGATGGCGCGGGTCGGGGCGCTGGCCGCTGACTCGCTGGCGCCTGCGCCACCGGCGCGGGGACGACGGGCTTCTGTACCTTGACGGTTCCGCCGCAGCCGATGGTCAGCGCGGACAATCCAAACGCCGCCGCGGCGGGTAGCCAGATTCTTGAGTGCATCCAGAGACTCCTGCGGAACTACGTGGTGTGAGACAAAGCTCTGCAACCAAAGTGCCCCGTCGAGTTGATCAAAACAGCTGGGGCCGCAGAATAGCAAACCCCGGGGTGGAGGTCAACACTAACTCTAATGAACTCAAGCAGTAAGCGAGGCCATCGGCCTACCCGCGCCAGTCTCCCTGGACAAAGACCTTGTGCTGTTCACCCAGATCGCGTGCGGACGGAGTGACGATTGTTCGTTCCCCAACCACAATTTTGCGTCCATGCCGAACCGCCTGGCGCACGTCGTCCTCGCAGACGAAGTCGGTCGCCTGCGTCGCGACCGGCGTGTCGGGTGCCCGGTCGGCGCGCGCGGGTACGGGGGGGGGAATCTCGACGGGCGCCGTGAGACCTTTCGGCGCGTCCGGTGCCGCTGCAGCGTATCCGCGCGAGGCCAGGAACTGATCGATGCGGCGGGCGAGCGACTCGGCTGCAATCCCGGCGGGAGGCGAGACCGCGGCCACCCGGGGCAGGGGAGGGAGACCGGCCGCGCCGGCCGCCCGGCCAGTGTCCCTCGCATCGGGGGGGCGCTCGGAGCGCACCGGTGCGGGAGAGGTTTCATACGCCAGGCGCTTGATATTGAGCAGGTGACGGGGCGAGATGTTATCCGACGTGATGTTGCCTCCCCAGCCGCCGCAGCCAAGGGTCATCGACGGGTCGAGACTCGTGGTCAACCCGATCGAGCCGAGCGTGGTGGGCGTGTTGACGACGATCCGTCCCGCGGGCTTCTTGAGGCCAAACTGCAGGATGATCTCGTCGTTGCGCGAATGGATCGACATGGTGTGTCCCATCCCGCCGTACCGGAGGATCTGCTTGCACCGCTCGCAGCCCTCCTTCCAGTCCGCCACGACGTAGAAGGAGAGGACGGGGCAGAGTTTTTCGATCGACAGCGGAAAGTCGCGGCCGACCCCCGCGAGTTCCGCGATCAGCACGCGTGTGCCCGGGGCGACCGTGATGCCGACCTGCTGCGCGATGTAGGTCGCGGGCTTTCCGACGAAGGCGGGGTTTGGCAGTCGTTGTGGAGTGACGAGCGCTTTCCCGAGGATGTCGATCTCGGACGGCGACAGGAAGTGCGCGCCGTTGGCCACGAACTGCCGCTTCACCTCGTCGACGAGCGGTGCGTCCACGACGACAGAATTTTCCGACGAGCACAGGAGTCCGTTGTCGAAGGTCTTCCCGGTGACGATGTCCCGAACGGCCTTGACGACGTCGGCGCTGCGCTCGATGAAGGCCGGGGCATTCCCTGGTCCGACGCCGTAGGCGGGCTTGCCCGCGCTGTAGGCGGCGCGCACGAGCCCCATGCCGCCGGTTGCGAGAATGAGAGCGGTCTCGCGCGCCTTCATCAACTCCTGTGTGCCCTCGAGCGTCACCTGCGTCATCCAGTTGATCGCGCCCTCGGGAGCACCGGCCCGGCGCGCGGCGTCGTTCATCAGTTCGGCGGTTCGCGTGATGCAGCGAACGGCGGAGGGATGCGGGCTGATGACGATCGGGCACCGCGCCTTCATCGAAATCAGGATCTTGTAGATGGCGGTGGAGGTCGGGTTGGTGGTCGGCACGATGGCGGCGACGACACCGAATGGCTCGGCGATCTCGATGACCTTCTTGTCATCGAGGCGCCGAATCACGCCGACGGTCTTCATCGGGCGGATGAAGTGGTAGATCTTCTGGGACGCGAAGAGGTTCTTCTGAATCTTGTCGGCCACGACACCGTAGCCGGTTTCGTCGTGGGCGAGACGCGCCAGCGCTTCGGCCTGGGGGGTCGCGGCGGCGGCCATCGCATCGACGATGGCATCGACCTGCTCCTGCGAGAATTCGGCAAGGACCGGCGCGACGTCCTTGGCGCGGCGCACGAGCGTGCGCGCCTCCGCTATGGACGCGAGATCGCGGTCGGTCTGTGTCACGGACCGTTACGAGGCCTTTGCGTCCTTCATTTTCGGCAGGATCTTTTCGACCTCGGCGTGCGGACGGGCAATCACGTGCACCGAGACGAGCTCACCCACACGGCGCGCGGCGGCGGCACCCGCGTCCGTGGCCGCCTTCACGGCACCCACGTCGCCGCGAACCATCACGGTGACGTACCCGGCGCCGATCATTTCCTTGCCGATCAGCACGACGTTGGCGGCCTTCACCATCGCGTCCGCCGCTTCCACTGAGCCGATCAGGCCCTTCGTTTCGACCATTCCCAAGGCTTCGAGTGTCATGTGTGCTCGAAAACTACCATATTGCAGTAGCTCCAACAACTGCGGTACCATTCGCGGGTTCATGCGCCAACGCGTTCTGGTTCTTGTGTGTGTGCTGCTCGTGACAGCCTCGGCCTGTTCCCGTAAGCAGGCCGTCGACCCCCCGGTCGCGACGCCCTCCGTCACCTTCAGCAAGGACAAGGCGGCCATCGGCAGCCCGCTGAAGATCACGTATAAGTTCGAGGTCCTGCCCAACGCGTCGTTCGACGCCGACCACGTTGCGTTCGTCCACATCATGGATCCAGACGGCGAGAAGTTGTGGCAGGACGATCACGCGCCGACGGTGCCGACCTCCCAGTGGAAGCCCGGCCAGGTCATCGAGTACACCCGTACGGTCTTCGTGCCCAACTATCCGTATATCGGTGAAGCGGTCGTGCGGATCGGGCTCTACAATCCGGCCAACGGCAAGCGCCTCACGCTCAACGCTCCGGAAGCCAGCCGGCAGGAGTACGTGGCCGGCAAGCTCCAGCTGTTGCCGCAGTCCGAAAACGTCTTCCTCATCTACAAGGAGGGCTGGCATCCGCAGGAGGTGGCTCCCGATGACCCCATCACCGAGTGGCAGTGGACGAAGAAGCGTGGAACCATCTCCTTCCGGAACCCGGGACGGGACGCCACCTTCTACCTGGAGTGGGACGCCCGCATCGATCTGTTCACCCCGCCGCAGCAGGTGACCGTCACACTCGCGGGTCAGCCGATCGGGGCGTTCCAGGCCAACTCCAAGGATCGAACCCTGACCTCGATCCCGATCGCGGCGGCGCAGTTTGGATCCGTGGCCATGGCGGAGATCGCGGTCGAAGTGGACCGTGCGTTCACCCCCGGCGGCGGAGCGGATACCCGGGAGTTGGGCATCCGAGTCTTTCACGCCTTCATCGAACCCAAGTAGGCTCATCGGCCTCATCCGACCAACGGACCACGGGCCGGCGCCAGCTCGACTGTATGCATTCTGGACACGGTCGCCAGACGGTGGTAGGATGGGCCCTCAAGCATGAATTTAAGGGCACTACTTTTCTGTTCGGTGGCGACTTTCGGCCTGGTGGGAACGGCTGCGCCGGCGTCCGCCGAGATTGTCGTCCTCACGTCCAGTCGGACCCTCTCGATCAAATCGCACAGGATCGAGGGTGATTCGATCATCCTCACGCTCCGCAGCGGCGGGGAGGTCACCTGCGACAAGTCCCTGATCGAGAAGATTCTTCCCGACGAGGTCCCCCATCCTGAGCCTACGGCGGAGGAGCCCGCAACGGTCCCCGCCCTGGTCCGGCAGATGGGCCTCGATCCGTCCCTTCTGGCGCGCACCCCCTATGGAGAGATCATCGCCAGCGTGTCCGAGGCGCACGGCGTGGATCCCCTGCTCGTGCGCGCCCTGATCCAGGTCGAATCCAATTACCGGCCGAAAGCGAAGTCGCACAGGGGCGCCATGGGCCTCATGCAGCTGATGCCCGCCACGGCGCGGGAGTACAAGGTCCGCAACCCCTACGATCCGAAGTCGAACATCGTCGCCGGCGTGAAGCATCTCAAGGGGCTGATCGACCGGCTCGGCGTCGTGTCCGCCATCGCCGCCTACAACGCCGGTGAGGGCGCCGTGCGAAAGTTCAAGGGGATCCCGCCGTATCGCGAGACGCGCAATTACGTCAGACGCATCCTCTCCATCACGGGTTCCAAGTAGAGACGACCTGTCATCGTGTGGAAAAGAGGGATCGCCGGAAGGCGGTCCCTTTTTTTATGTCAGCCAAAACGGACAGTTCCCTGTCTAACCTCCAGGAGCATCGTCAGTCGGGGGACTGGGCTGATATATCATGTGGGGATAGTTCGGCCGATAATGTCAATAGAGACAATGCGTTGCGCCCACCTGGCTGACTGGACACCATAGCCGCATGGAATTTCGCTGCAGGCTCGGAACCCCGGGCGGCGACATCATCGAGGGCGTCTACGTCGCCGATACCGAGGCACGCCTCCGGCGGGACCTCGAGGAGAAGGGGCTCTACGTCCTGGCCCTCCAGCGCTCGGGAGGGCTCAGCCTGGCGAGCCTCGGCATCCAGCGGCGCGGACGGATCTCCACCCGGGAGTTCATCGTCTTCAACCAGGAACTGGCGACGCTCCTAAAAGCCGGCATGCCGCTCGTCCAGTCGCTCGAGATCCTGCGTCGGCGCGTGACGAATCCGTTGCTGAAGTCGGTGCTCGACGACGTCCATGAGCGGGTGCGAAGCGGGAGCTCGCTGTCGGAAGCCTTTGAGGCGCACGGGACGTTGTTTCCCGGCATCTACACGGCGTCGCTGCTCGCCGGGGAGAAAAGCGGCAGCCTCGAGCTGGTGCTGAGGCGCTATGTGGCGTACGTGAAGACCGTCTCGGGAGTGAAACGCAAGACGGTGTCCGCCCTGGTGTATCCGGCGATCCTCCTCGTGCTGTCGCTGGTGGTCGTGGCGTTGATCGTCCTGAAGGTGGTGCCGGCATTCGGTTCGTTCTATGAGCAGTCGGCGGGGGCCGAGCTCCCGCTGTCGACGCGGGCCATCGTGGCGATTTCGAAGTTCGCCGGCACGTATTTCACGCTGATGGTACTGGCCATCGCGGGGCTGGCGGCCGGGTTCTGGATGTGGCTGAAGCGTCCGGGGAACCGCGTCCACTTCGACCAATGGGTGCTGAGCATTCCGATGCTCGGATCGATTGCGCAGAAGTTCGGGACGTCCCAGGCGTCACGCACGCTGGCGACGCTCCTTGGCGGCGGTATTCCGCTGGTGAATGCGATCGACATCGCATCGCGGTCGATCCAGAATCAGTACCTGGCGAACGAACTGCAGAAAGCAGCCCAGCAGGTCCGCGAGGGGCGGGCGCTGGCGGCCTCGATGAACGACAGCGGCGCATTCCCCGACGTCGCGATCAACATGGTGGAGGTGGGGGAGCAGACCGGCGCCCTCCAGGAGATGCTCAACAGCCTGGCGGATTTTTACGACGAAGAGATCGAAACGAACCTGGGGCGGTTCATTACGGTGATCGAGCCGGCACTGCTGGTGATCATGGGGATCGTGATCGCCGGACTGCTGTTGTCGCTCTATATGCCGCTCTTCCAGATGTCCAGCGCCTTTGGATAACGACAGATGAACGGAAACCCCACATCGACGGTCAACGGCGCGCCCGAAGAATTGTATGTCGGCGCTCCTGAGGCGTCCGAAACCGAGCGTGCAGCCGAAACGGCGCAGGCCCGCCGCCTGGCGGAGCGCTATCGGCTCGAGTACGTGGACATCTCGCGCCAGACGATCGACCACGATCTGTTCCGCGCCATTCCGGCGGACCTGATGCTGCGGTACAGCTTCGTGCCGTACCGGCGCGAAGGCACGACGCTCGTCATCGTCGTCTCGGACCCGAGCGACCTGCCGATGATCGACGAGCTGGCGGTGCTGCTCGCCACCCCGTTGAAGGTGACCGTGGGCACGGCGTCCGCGATCCAGTCGATGTTGAAGAAGAGCGAGAGCTCGCAGCGCGTGCTGGAGGAGGCGACCGAGAGCTTCCAGTTGCAGATCCTTCACGAAGACGAGGGTGGCGACGACCAGCTCAACGTCGACAAGCTCACGGCGGACCAGAGCCCGGTCATCCGCCTGGTGGACACGACGCTCTACAACGCGATCCAGCGGCGCGCGAGTGACATCCACATCGAGACGCAGGACGACGCGGTCTATGTGAAGTATCGCGTGGATGGCGTGCTTCAGCCGGCGATGCGGCCGATCGACAAGCGCTTCCACAGCACGATCATTTCGCGCATCAAGGTCATGGCGGAGCTCGACATCGCCGAGAAGCGCGTGCCCCAGGACGGCCGCTTCAAGCTCCGGCTGCCCGACAAGACGATCGATTTCCGCGTGTCGATCATGCCGAGCGTGCATGGCGAGGACGCCGTCATACGTATCCTCGACAAGGAGTCGATCAGCGAGCAATTCCGCGAGCTGCGGCTCGACATCCTCGGGTTTCCCGAAGACGAGCTTCGCCGCTTCCGGAAGTACATCTCCGAGCCGTACGGGATGGTGCTCGTCACCGGTCCCACGGGGAGCGGCAAGACGACCACGCTCTATGGGGCGCTGTCGGAGATCAGGTCGGTCGAAGACAAGATCATCACGATCGAGGATCCCGTCGAGTACCAGCTCAAGGGGATCACGCAGATCCCGATCAACGAAAAGAAGGGACTGACGTTCGCGCGCGGTCTCCGGTCCATCCTGCGTCACGACCCCGACAAGATCATGGTCGGCGAGATCCGCGACCCCGAGACGGCGCAGATCGCGATCCAGTCGGCGCTCACGGGGCACCTGGTCTTCACGACCGTTCACGCGAACAACGTCCTCGATGTGCTCGGGCGCTTTCTGAACATGGGCGTGGAGCCGTATCAGTTCGTGTCGGCGCTCAACTGCGTGCTCGCGCAGCGGCTCGTGCGGAACATCTGCCTTCACTGCAAGCGGCCGGCGACCAACATCACGAGGACGCTGCTCGTGGAGTCGGCGCTCGACCCGGCGCTCGAGCACAGCGGGCTGTTCTTCGAAGGCGCCGGGTGCATTGAGTGCGGCGGCACCGGGTACAAAGGGCGCACGGCCATCTGCGAGCTCCTGGACCTCAGCGACAGCATCCGCGAACTGATCCTCGCGCGGCGTCCGACGTCGGAGATCAAGAAGCAGGCGCGCGAAGAGGGCATGCGCTTCCTCCGCGAGTCCGCTGTCGAACAGGTGCTGAAGGGGACCACGACGTTGCGTGAAGTCAACAAGGTGACATTCGTCGAATGAGCACGCCATCGTTCTTCTCCCAGTGGTTCGCGAGCACGCCCCCGCCGGCGTCGGTGGAAGTGACGTCGCGCCGCGTCAACGCGGTCAGCCTCGCGGTCAGCGGCGCGACCCGTACCGTCACCGGCCATGCGAGTGAAGGGCTCCCGGCCGGTGTCGTCACGCCGTCGCTCAACGCCCTCAACATCAGCGATCCCGGGGCACTGACGACCGCCGTGAAGATCGCGGTCGACAGGCTCTCGCCCCGGCCACGTCGCGTGGCGCTCGTCCTGCCCGACACCGTCGTGAAGGTGTCGTTGTTGCGGTTCGACAAGGTTCCGCCGAAGCCACAGGAGCTCGATCAACTGATCAGGTGGCAGATGCGGAAGGCGGCGCCGTTCCGGATAGAGGATGGCCAGCTGTCATGGGCGGAAAGCTCGGAGATCCCTGGGGGGGGACGCGAATACCTTGTCGTGCTTGCGCGGCGCGACATCATCGAGAGCTACGAACAGGCGTGTGAGGGTGCGGGGTTGCACGCGGGCATCGTCGATATCGTGTCGCTGAACCTGATCAACGCGGCCGTCGGCCTCGCACCGGCACCGATCCCCGGCGACTGGCTGCTCGTGCACACGGCGGCGGACTACGCGACGCTGGCGGTCGTGCGTGCCGGGCACGTCATCTTCTTCCGTACGCGACCGTCAGACGCCGTGAGTGGTGCCGACATCGGCGACCTCGTGCACCAGACGTCGATGTACCACGAGGACAGGCTGGGTGGCGGGTCGTTCAGCCGCGTGATCATCTCCGGGTTGGGCACCGAGCCGGGCGACGTCGCGGAGCGGATGAAGCGGCAGATCGAAGAGCGCCTCGGGGTTCCGGCCGAGCCGCTCGACGTGACCGGCGGGCTCACGCTGCGCGACCGCATCGTGGCGAGCCCCGCGTTGCTCGACGCGCTTGCGCCCGCAGCCGGCATTCTGCTGCGAGACCGCACGGTCGAGCGAACGACCGAGAGGGTCGCCTAGTGCTTCGCGCCAACCTCTCGACGCGCCCGTTCTACAACGAACGCGCCGTGCACGTGCTGATCGGCGTGGCCGCGCTCGTGATCCTCGCGCTGACGGCGGTGAACCTGTACCGCGTGGTGACGCTGTCGAGTCAGAATACGGAGTTGTCGGGTCGGATCAACCGGGACCAGGCGGAGGCCGAGCAGCTCACCAGGATGGCGGCCGACATCCGGCGGCGCATCGACACCGAGGAGCTGCAGGTGGTTGTGGGTGCGGCGCGCGAAGCGAACGCGCTGATCGACCAGCGCACCTTCTCGTGGACGGCCTTTTTCAACCGCATCGAGTCCACCCTGCCGCCCGACGTCATGCTCTCGTCGATCCGCCCGAGCGTGAAAGATGGCGAGACGCGGGTGTCGATGGTCGTCCTTGGCCGCCGCGCGGAAGACGTCGACGAATTCATGGAACGGCTCGAAGCGACCGGCGCCTTCGAGGACGTCGTGCCGTCGAAGCAGGACCGCACCGAGCGCGGGTTGTACCGCGTGGCCGTATCGAGCGTGTATACCGGGCTCACCGCGGACGGGCCCCCGACGTCACCTGCGCCGCCGCCGGCCGACACGCCAGGGGGTACCCGGTGACGCCGTTCAAGCGCGTGGTGCACGAGAAGAAGCGTCTGATCTGGCCGCTTGGCATCGCCCTCCTGTTGAATGCGCTGCTGTTCGGGATGGTCATCTTCCCGTTATCGAAGAAAGTGGCCGTCGGTGAGCAGGACGCCGCTGCCGCCGAAGCCGCGCTGCTGACCGCGAAGCGTGACTACGCCAACGCCCGGCAGACGGTGACCGGCAAGAGCCAGGCGGATGCCGAGCTGGCGAAGTTCTATCGCGACGTGCTGCCGCCCGACCTGAGTGGCGCCCGCCGCATTACCTATCTCCGCATTCCGCAGCTCGCGCAACAGACGAATCTGCGGCTCGAGACCCAGAGCGCGACGCCCGAGGACCTCCGGGACAGCGACCTGGGACGACTCGCGCAACAGGCGGTGCTGACCGGTGATTACCGGGATGTCCGCCGTTTCATTCACCGATTCGAGACGGCGCCGGAGTTTCTCGTGCTCGAACGCGTCGAGCTGGCGCAGAACGAGAACGAAACAGCGAAAGGCATTACGGTCACGATCCACGTCGCGACGTACTTCCGGGCCGGAGGCGATGGCAATTGAGACCGTCGCGGCTCCCTCGAGCCGCCCGCGAAACTGGCTGTTCGTCGCGCTGGCCCTGGTCGTTGGTATCTTGGTGCTGTCGCGAATCTTTTCCGCCGGCAGCGTGGTGCCGGCCGTCTCAAGTACCGCGCCCCCCCGGCAGCAGGCACGGGGGGGGCCGGAGGGGGAGCGCGTGGATCCGGCAGAGCTCGACGTGCACATCGAGGCGCTGAGGGGGCCGTCACCATCGCCGATGGAGGGGGTACGTAACCCGTTCCGGTTTCGGCCCGCGCCGCCGCCCCCGGCTCCGCCGCCGTCCCCCGTCGTGCCCAGGGTGACAGCGCCGGCGCCGGTGCTGCAGCCCGTGGATCCGGGGCCGCCGCCGGGGCCGCCGCCCCCCCCCAGGATCGGTGACGCGATCAAGTTCATCGGGATCGTTGAGACAGCCGGCGGGAAAATCGGAGCCTTCAGCGACTGCCGCGCGACCTTTCCGGGCCGCGAAGGTGACGTGGTCGAAGGGCGCTATCGAGTCGTGAGAATTGGCATCGAGTCGGCGGTCCTGGAGTATCTCGATGGCCGCGGCCGCGCCACGCTGCCGCTCAACGGCTCAGCGTGCGTGAACAGATAGTTGGTAGCAGAATGATGAGATACAGGCTGATTGCGGTCGTCATGCTGACCGTTCTTGCAACGGGATGCGCGGCGGGCCGGGCGTTCAGGAAGGGGCAGGAGTCCGCCCGGAACGGGGACTGGGACACCGCGGTCACCGAGTACACGAAGGCGGTGCAGGCATCGCCCGACAGGCCTGAGTACAAGATCCAGCTCGAACGCGCGATGCAGACCGCGGCACAGAACCACATCAGCCGCGCCCGGGAGCTCGAGGCGAACGACCAGCTCGACGCCGCGATGCTCTCCTATAGGCGGGCCGTCGAGCTCGACTCCACCAATCGCCTGGCGGCGGCCAAGGTCGCGGAGCTCGAGCGTGCGATCCGCGAGCGCATCGAAGCCACGCGCCCCCGCCCGCAGATCGACAGGCTGCGCGAGCAGGCGCGCGCCCTGAATCAGCCGCTGATCCGGCTCCAGGAACGGCTCCCGAAGCTGTCGTTCAACAATTCGAGCTTGAAGGGGATCCTGGATTTCATCGGCACGAGCTCCGGCATCAACATCACCTACGAAGCGACGTTTCGCGATATCTCGTACACGATCAACCTGGAGGACGTGACCGCCGAACAGGCCCTCCAGCAGATCATGGTGGCGACCAACCATTTCTACAAGGTGCTGAACGCCAAGACCATCCTGGTCATCCCCGACAACGCGGCGAACCACGCGAAGTACGACGACCTCGTCATCCGCACCTTCTACATTTCCCACGCGGACGTCGCCGAAGTCACGCAGATCGTCAACTCGATGATGCGCATCGCCACGATGCCGGTGCAGCCGACGATCATACAGGGCAAGGCCGCCAACACCATTACGGTTCGCGCGACCGCGCCGGTGGTGGACATCATCGAGAAGCTTATTCGGACGCTCGACCGTCCGCGCGCGGAGGTCGTCATCGATGTGCAGATCCTGGAGGTCAACCGGGCGCGGACCAAGCGCCTCGGCCTCAACCTCAGCGACTACGCGCTGGGTGTCCTCTTCTCCCCGGAACTCGCTCCCCCGAACACCTCAGGGGGAGGCTCCGCTCCGCCCCCGTTCAACCTCAATACCATCAGCCAGGGGATCAGCACGGCGGACTTCTACCTGTCGGTGCCCACCGCGGTGGTCCGCTTCCTCGCCAGTGATTCGCACACGAAGCTGATCGCGAAGCCGCAGTTGCGGGGGGCGGAGGGCTCGAAGCTGACGTTGAATCTCGGCGACGACATTCCGGTCCTCCAGACGGTGTTCGGTTCGGCGGTCGCCGGCGGGTTTGCGAGCATCCCGCAGTCGTCGTTCACCTACCGCTCCGTCGGCGTGAACATCGAGATGACGCCGCGTGTTACGTATGAGGGAGACATCAGGCTCGAGCTCTCGGTCGAGAGCAGCGCGCTCGGTGCCAGCGTGAGCGTCGGTGGGCAGGATGCGCCGTCGTTCAGCTCGCGCAAGGTCACGACCACGCTGCGCCTGCGGGAAGGGGAATCCAACCTCCTCGCCGGCCTGCTCCGCGACGATCAGCGCAAGATTGTCACCGGGTTTCCGGGCATCATGAAGTTGCCGGTCCTGCGCTCGCTGTTCGGCCAGACCCAGGACGAGATCTCCCAGTCGGACATCGTGATGCTGCTGACCCCGCACGTGGTGCGCACGCACGAGCTGACAGCCGAGGATCTCGCCCCCATTTTCATCGGTACACAGTCGAATGTCGGCCTCGGCGGTCCGCCTCCACTCATCGCGCCGCAACCGGACGCGGCCGTGACCGCGCCGGTTCCGCCGACAGGCGCGGGCGTGGCTCCAGGAGTTCCGGCACCGGGCGTCCCGAGGTCACCGGTGGCGAGCGAGCCCGGGGCCCAGCTCGTGAACCGTCCGCCGCCGCCGGGCACGTCGTCGGTACCGACTGCCGTGACCCCCATGCCGAACGTGGCCCCACCGGTGCTGCCAGGCAATGTGCCGCAGCCTGGAGCGGTGCCGCCGCCCATCGCGGGAGCCGTGACGCCGCCGGCGGCCGCGCTGCCCCCGGGCGTGAATCCGCCGCCACGCGACCCTGCGCAGCCGGTCCTCACGAACCCCGGTGCGGCGGGCGCATCAGTCGCCACGCCGGCGCAGATCTTCGTGACCCCCGCGGGGACGGAGTTCCGAATCGGGGGGGGGCCGTACACGACGGCGCTGTCGATCAACAACGCGCAGCGCATCTCGACGCTGACGTTGACGATCACCTACAACCCCAACGTGCTGCGGGTGCGGACGCTGCAGGAAGGCACCTTCATGCGACAGGGGGGAGGCACGGCGTCATTCACGCTCAGGATCGACGCAGCGGCCGGACGCGTGGACATCGCGGTCACCCGCACCAGCGATCAAACAGGGGCGTCGGGGGCGGGACTGCTGGCATCGCTGCTCTTCGACGCGGTTGGCGCCGGTGGATCGATCATCCAGTTGAGCGGCGTCGCCACGACCCCCGAAGGCACCCTGGTGCCCGTCCAGTTCGCGCCGGTGACGGTGACGGTGAGGTGAGCACGAGCCAGGTGCGACGTGCTACGTGCGACGCGCTGAGTGCTCACGTGCGACGGGCGGACGTGCCACGGGCGGACGGGCGACGTGCTCGTGCCCGTGTTCGTGCGATGTGCTCTCGGGGGTTTACCTTCGTCGAGTTGCTGGTCGTGACGACACTGCTGATTATTCTGGCGTCGGCGATCATGCCGATGGCCAAGGTGACCGTGCAGCGCCAGCGCGAGTCTGAGCTGCGGCGCTCACTTCGCGAGATGCGGACGGCGATCGACAAGTTCAAGGACGCCGTCGATGCCGGCATGATCGGCCCGCAGGACATCAGGACGGGCAGCGAGGGGTATCCTGAGAACCTCGACACGCTGGTGGAGGGGGTCAGCAAGGTCGGCGATGCGAGCGGCGCGAAGCTGAAGTTTCTTCGCCGCATCCCGATTGACCCCATGACCAACTCACAGGAATGGGGGTTGCGTTCCTACCAGGACAAGCCGGATTCGACATCGTGGGGCGGCCAGAACGTCTTTGACGTGTTCACGAAATCGCAGGGCAAGGCGATCGATGGAACGAAGTACCGGGATTGGTGACTGTGACGAACCGACCAACGCTCCGCAGGTGGCAGACGTCAGCACGTGAGCGTGGCTTCACGCTGATCGAACTGCTCGTCGTGATCGCCCTGATCTCGATTCTCGCCGCGATGGCTATCGTGCAATACCGCAACGCCATCCAGCGCACACAGGAAGCCACGCTCAAGACGAACCTGTTCCGGATGCGCGATGCGATCGACCAGTACTATGCCGACAAGGGCAAATACCCGTCGGCGCTCGACGCACTGGTCAGCGACGGGTATCTTCGGAAGGTTCCAGAGGATCCCATGACCAAGTCCACCGACTCGTGGCAGACGGTGCCGGCCGAGCCGGATCCCGGGAACCCGTCGGCCGAGCCCGGCATCTACGATGTGAAGAGCGGCGCCCAGGGACAGTCGCTCGATGGATCGAATTACGTGGATTGGTGAGCGTACTTACAATCCCTCGATCACGACCACCGCGCTGGCTTGACCCAGGAGCACTCCGCCCACGCCGATCACATCCACGCGTGCCGTGTGGTTGCCTCGGGTAGCGAACGATTTGGAATCGGACGGGCCGTTGGTTCGGTTCCTGGTTCCGTCGTCGTAGGTGAAGATGTAGTGGTCGACCTGCGCGGTGCCGATCCCGGAGGCCGTGAACGTGATCGGCGTGTTGGGAGATGTCCTCTGAGGGTTGGCGGTGAGCGTCACCGGCAGACCGCCGACGCTCACGCTGGTGCCAGCGTTCTCAGCGTTGTCCGCAGTGACAGTCACCTGGAAGTTGCCGGAACGCGTGTAGGTGTGCGAATCGCTGCGGGTCCCTGAGATCGTTCCAAACGTGCGGCCGTCTCCGTCGCCGTAGTCGATGCGGGCGTTGGTGACGACCTGGCCAGGCGTCGTCGTGATCGTGAACGCCACCGGGGTCCCCGCTGTTGTTGTCTGCGGACTTGCCGAAACCGACAACCCGGATCGTGCGGCGATTCCGATGTCCACGGTCGCGGTCTGTGCGCCGGCCGTCGCCGTGATCCTGGCGCCGGTGGTGGCGGTGAGGGTGGTTCGCGCAATGCCATTCGCGTCCGTGACAGCCGAGGTCGGCGACAGGGTTCCGGCGGTTGTCGTGAAGCTCACCGGTACGCCGGGGATCGCGGCGCCGTTTTCTGATTCGACGCGGGCCTGGACCTCGGTCGAACCGCCTGACGGGGGCAGCGTCGGGGTCACGGCGGTGAGGCTGACGCGCCTCGCCGCGGCGGAACCCACCAGCAGATTGCCGAGGGTGCCGACGGCGCCACCCGAGTAGGCCGTAATCGTGGCCGATCCGCTCGTGCCGTCCGAAATGAACTTCACGCGCACTTCGCCGTTGTTCGTGCGCGCCTCGCGCGGTTCAATGCGCCCGATCGTTGTCGTGAAGGTGACCAGGGTGCCGTTCTGGACCGGCGTGCCGGCGCCAGGGCGGGATGTCGTGGTCGTCGTCGTGCCGGTCGTCGTGCCTGTTGCGGCGGCGGCGACGCCGTTCTCGATCACCGTCGCGATGATCTCAACCTCGCCGTTCACCGGAACCGTCGTATTCACGGGGAAGATCGTGATGACAGTGCCGGCTGGCGCCAGGAGTGGCACTTTGTCGCAGGCAGAAACCAACGCACAGGCCGCCAGGGCCGTCAGAACGAGAGGAAACGAGGCGAGGCGGCGAACGCTGCGGAGCCGTGTGTGTGATAGCATAAATGACGCTAAGGATAATACTCTCATGTACTTAGAGGGTCAAGCCGGCCGGCACGGCCAACGTGGTTACGCAATGGCGGCGCTGCTGGTCAGCGTGAGCATCATGGCGATCGTCATGAGCGCCCTGTTGCCCGTGTGGAAACAGCAGGCCCGCCGGGAGAAGGAAGCCGAGCTCGCGTTTCGCGGCGAACAATGGGCCCGCGCGATCTACCTTTACTCTCGAAAGAATGGCGGACAGTACCCACCAAACCTGGACGTTCTTGTCCAGAACCGATACATCCGCAAGAACTTCAAAGACCCGATGACAGAAAAGGGAGACTGGCAGCCGATCTTTCTCGGGCAGCAGGCCGGACAGCCTGGACAATCCGGCCGTGGGGGATCTGGAGTTGGCGGACCCGTGGCAGGTGGACCCGTGGCAGGTGGACCCGGAAGGGGTGGTGCCGTGGGACAACCGGGTGGCCAGGGCGGCGGCGGATTGGCCGGAGGTCAAGGCGCCGGCGTTGCGACGGTCCAGAGTAAGAACAAGGAAGCCTCGATCCGCATCTACAACGGGGCCGGTTTTTACAACCAGTGGCCCTTCCGCTACAACGCCCGCGGCCGCGGCGGTCCCGGTCAGCCCCCAGGCGGCCCGCAGCCGGGCGGACCGGGCCGTGGGGGCCCAGGCGCCGCCGGCGGACGGGGGCCGGGTCTGGGCCAGCCAGGCCAGCCCGGGTCTGGCCCAGGCGCCGGGCTGGGGCGCGGTTTTGGCCGCGGGCGCGGCTTCTAACGACGTCCGCTCCCGCTCATTCGACATCACTTCCCTTAGACGTCTGGCCGCGGCCGCTGGCTGACTTTTGTGGGATGGTTCCGCTTCAGAGGGTGAAGTGGTCGACGACCGCGTCATGCAGACGCGGCCGGAGCTCCTTCAGCAGGGGATTCTCGCGCGTCGGATGCACCCGGTTGGTCAGCAGCACGACGTAGAAGTCCCGCTCCCAGTCGATCCATAGAGATGTCCCGGTAAAACCCGTGTGGCCGATCGCCGTGGTCGACATCTTCGTCCCGCAGGATGACGTGGGTCGCATCGTGTCCCAGCCGAGCGCGCGCGAACTGCCGGGCACACTGGTGCGTGCGATGAAGTCGCGCAGGGTTTCCGCCTGGGCGAGGATGGGGTTGCCGCCGATCGTGTGCAACGCGGCGCGCGCGAAAGCGCCCACCGCCGCGGGAGTGGCGAAGAGGCCTGCATGCCCCGCGACTCCGCCGAGCGCCCACGCATTTTCGTCATGGACTTCTCCGACGAGCGTGCGTCCTCGCCACGCGTCCTGCTCGGTCGGCGCGATGCGCGGTCGCCAATCGCGCCTGGGCAGAAACGTCAGAGGCTGGTCGGTGACGAGCGATGCCACTCTCCGGAATTGAGCCGCGAGGGACGCCGCTGGATCGAGCGTCCCGGGACCGGTCGGCACGGACGTCCGTGCACGCGCATCCTCGAGCACGAACCCCAGCAGGATGAACCCGAGGTCCGAATACACGGACGCCGTCCGCGGCTCGTATTCGAGCGGCATCGTCGCGATTGCCTGCTGGAACTCGATGCGCCCCGTATGGTCCTTGTAGAAGGGGAGGTACGCGGTGAGGCCGGACGAATGGGCCAGCAGATCAGCGATCGTCACGTGAAGACGGTCCGCACCGCGCCACTGCGGGATCCAATCCGCCACCAGGTCGTCCAGGCGGAGCAGGCCGTCGTCTACCGCGCGCATGGCCAACGTGGTCGTCGCGAGCACCTTCGTCAGCGACGCGATATCGAAGATGGTGTCGTGGTCCACCGCGGGGGCGTGCTCGTCGTAGGTGAGTGCGCCGAATGATTCGCGCCACCAGACCGCCTCGCGCGTTCCCACCTCGATCGACGCCCCCGGAAAGGCGCGCGCGGCGACGCCATCGCGTAGCAGGGCGGCGGCGGCCGCGAACGCCGTCATGTCCGGTCGAGAATCGGGGAGGTCGCCAGCGCGACGAGGGAGGTCACCGACGCGCCGATGAGCGCGTACCACGTCCAGGCCGTGGCCCCGGTGGTCCAGACCCAGCCGAGGACGGCGATGCCCGTGATCATGC
>DATLXP010000183.1:0-14899 GCA_035575695.1 Vicinamibacterales bacterium | reverse complement strand
GCATGCGTGGCTTTCGTATGGCGCTTGATCTTCGGGACACCCTTGAACGCGGTCTGACGCCACTTCACCTTCCCGGTCTTCTTGTCCAGCGCGTAGACGAGCCACTCGTGTTCGGTGTCGTCCTGGACGGGCTTGATGTCGCCATAGGCCCCGATCCTCAGACCGCCGTCCTTGCTGCCGCTGATCGACGTGGAAATGAACACGTCGTTGCCCCACACGACCGGGCTCGAGTGGCCGAGGCCGGGCACGTCGGCTTTCCACAGGATGTTCTTTCCCTCGGCAACGTTCCATACAGCGGGGAGGGCAAATCCTTCGGCGACGCCGTTTGCCGCGATGCCGCGGAACTGCGGCCAGTCCACGCCAGGACGGGGGGCGCTCGCTGCCGACAGCGAGAGCGTGTAAACGAGGAGCGCTGACGCGGGGATGGCAATATAACGACACATATCGGGTGACCTCGGCGCGATGGTACCTCAGGATTTGCGGGGCAGCAGCCCTGAAGGGCTGCGCTACGGATAATCTCGGACGCTACGGGTGTCCAGGGAGCCCGGCTTATAATCGATGGTTGCTGCCATGAACGAACCGACGACAGAGGGATCCCGCGATGCGGCTCCCGGCCTCGATTTCATCCGCACCATCGTCACCGACGATCGGGCTTCTGGAAAGCACGAGGGACGGGTGGCGACACGGTTCCCTCCCGAACCCAACGGCTACCTCCACATCGGGCACGCCAAGTCGATCTGCCTCAATTTCGGGGTGGCGCGGGAGTTCGGCGGCACGTGCAACCTGCGCTTCGACGACACCAACCCGGCGAAGGAGGAGGTCGAATATGTGGACGCGATCCAGGACGACGTCCGGTGGCTCGGGTTCCAGTGGGACAGCCTCCATTTCGCGTCTGACTATTTCGAGACCCTGTACGAGTACGCCGTCCATCTGATTCGCGAAGGCAAGGCGTACGTCGACAGCCTGACGGCCGACGAGACCCGGCAAGCCCGCGGCACGCTGACCGAGCCGGGCCGTGACAGCCCGTTCCGGTCGCGATCGGTCGACGAGAACCTCGATATGTTCCGGCGCATGCGCGCAGGCGAGTACGAAGACGGCGCGCACGTCCTGCGCGCGAAGATCGACATGGCGTCGCCAAACATCACGATGCGCGACCCCGTGCTGTACCGTATCCGCCGGGCGCACCACCATCGCACCGGCGACACTTGGTGCATTTATCCGATGTACGACTTCGCGCATCCGCCGTCGGACGCCGTCGAACACATCACCCACTCGCTCTGCACGCTCGAGTTCGAGGCGCACCGGCCGCTCTACGACTGGCTGATGGAGCATCTCCCCGTTCCCGCCCGGCCGCGCCAGATCGAGTTCGCACGCCTCAACCTGACCTACACGGTCATGAGCAAGCGCAAGCTGCTGGAACTCGTGCGGGAGGGGCACGTGACCGGATGGGACGACCCACGCATGCCTACGATCGTCGGGATGCGCCGCCGCGGCTACACGCCGGAGGCGATTCGCGCGTTCTGCGAGCGGATCGGGGTCGCGAAACGCGAGAACATCATCGATGTCGCCCTGCTCGAGCACGCCGTGCGCGAAGACCTCAACAGACGCACCCCGCGTGTCATGGGCGTGCTGGATCCACTGCGGGTGGTGATCGAAAACTTCCCGGAGGACCAGATCGAAGAGTTTGCCCTCGCCAGCAATCCCGAGGATGCCTCCGCAGGCTCACGGCGCGTCCCGTTCGCGAGGGAGCTGTTCATCGAGCGCGAAGACTTCATGGAGGATCCGCCGAAGAAGTTCTTCAGACTCGCGCCGGGCCGCGAAGCGCGGCTGCGCGGCGCGTATTTCATCACGTGCACCGGCTTGGTGAAGAACGATGCCGGCGAGGTGGTCGAACTGCGATGCACATACGACCCGGCGACCCGGGGGGGTGACGCGCCGGACGGCCGGAAGGTCAAGGCCACGCTGCACTGGGTGGCCGCGAAGACGGCGCTCGATGTGGAGGTCCGCGTGTACGACCGCCTGTTCAGCGTCGAGCAGCCGGGCGCAGGCGAAGACTTCAGAGACGACCTGAACCCGGCGTCCCTCGACGTGCGCGCAGCGAAACTCGAACCGTCCATGGCGGACGCGGCGCCGGGAACCCGCGTCCAGTTCGAGCGGCTCGGCTACTTCTGCGTGGATCCTGATTCACATGACGGCCGGCTGGTGTTCAACCGGACGGTCTCGCTCAAGGATTCGTGGGGGAAGATCTCGGGGAAGGGTTGATCCTGTTCTTCAGGAGGTCAACGAGCGCCGCCAACGACCGCACCCGGACGCAGTCGGCGTCCGGATAGAGGTCGGCGGCATCGAGCAGCACCGCTTCGATGCCGGCCGCGCGCGCCCCGACCACATCCACTTCATACAGATCGCCAACGTGGATCGTCGATTCGCGGGCAGCGCCGCTACGGTCCAGGGCGATCTCGAAGAACCGTGGATCCGGCTTTTCCACCTTCTCGACGAATGAATCGAGCACACAGCCCACGCAGTCGGTGATCCCCAGCCGCCCGGCGAGCGCTTCGATCGTGCCGTTGGCATTCGACACCACGACGAGCTGCAGGCCGAGCGCGCGCATGGCTCGCAATGCCGGCAGCACGTCGTCTGGCATGTGTTCCCAGAGGTTCGACTGCTGGTGGTAGCCGTACAGCTCCGTGAGCGCGGCGGCAGTGACGTCGTTGGTCGTCACGCCGGCGCGCTCGAAGATCAGGTTGAAGTAGAGCCATCCGCGACCTTCGTCGTTGGTGACTTTGATGGTGCGGCTCTGATCCAGATGCTTCTTGGCGTACGGTTCAGCCGCGGCAAGCGCCGCGGCCGTTACGTGGACACCATGGCGCGCGAGCGTGTCGCTGATCCGGGTCCAGTTCGGAAACACCAGCACGCCGCCAGCGTCGAGGAAGACAGTTTTTATGAACACTAGACGCTAGAGTGTAATTGTGTCCGCGGCCGATCTTCCAGTCGACCCCTTCATCCCCCGCATCGTCGATGCCCTGCGGCAGGAGCGCGCCGCCGTCGTGGTCGCCGCCCCCGGCGCGGGAAAGACCACGCGCATCCCCCCGGCGTTGACCGAGGATGGCCCCGTCATCCTGCTCCAACCCCGCCGTGTAGCGGCCCGCGCGATCGCGAAGCGAATCGCGTTCGAACGCGGCTGGACGATCGCCCGCGAGGTCGGCTGGCACGTGAAGTTCGACCGGCAGTTCTCGAAGGAGACGAGACTCCTCGTGGCCACGGAGGGCATCCTCACCGCCAGACTGCAGCAGGATCCTCTGCTGTCGGACTTCCACACGATTGTCATCGACGAGTTCCACGAGCGTAGTATTCACGCCGACCTCGGCATCGCGCTGGCCCGGCAGGCGTGGGCTGCGCGTAACGACCTCAGGATCCTCGTCATGTCCGCGACGCTCGACGCGGGCGCGGTCGCGCGGTATCTCAGCGGGTGCCCGGTCTTCGACATCCCGGGACGGCTGCATCCGTTGACGATCGAATACCGCGCGGGCGCGACGGTGCGCGACACGGTGCACGAAGTCGCGGGCTTGACCGGCGGACAGATCCTCTGCTTTCTGCCCGGTGCGGGCGAGGTTCGGCGCGCGGCTGATGACATTCGCGTGCGCCTGGGCAATGGCTTCGACGTCGTGTCGCTCCACGGCTCACTCGACGCCGACGAACAGGACAGGGCGGTGGCTCCAGTGCCGGGCCGGCGAGTCATCGTCGCGACCAACATCGCGGAGACGTCGCTGACCGTTCCTGGTGTCACAGCTGTCATCGACACGGGTCTTCACAAGGTCGCGCGCTACGACCCTCAGCGGGCCGTGGATACGCTCGAAACGGAGCGCATCTCGGCCGACTCGGCGGAGCAGCGGGCGGGACGGGCGGGCCGCACCGCCCCGGGCATCGTTCGCCGCCTGTGGAGTGAGCACGACCGCCTGAAGCCGCATCGGGATCCTGACATCCGGCGCGTGGATCTTTCGGCGCCGCTCCTCGACATCCTCTCGTGGGGAGGTGACCCGCGTTCGTTCGACTGGTACGAGGCGCCGCGCGAAGACGCTGTCACGGCGGGGCTTGACCTGCTGCGCGCCCTTGGCGCAATGGAAGGCGGACGGCTGACGGAGATCGGACGTGCGATGAGCCGGCTGCCCGTGCACCCCAGGCTCGCGCGCATTCTCCTCGAAGGCCGCGGCAGCCGCGCATCGGTGCTGGCGTGCGCGATGCTGGCAGACCGTCAATTTCTCCCCCTGCATCCGGCCGCCACGACGAGCGACCTGTTGTCGGCGATCGAGCATGAGGATCGTCTGCCGCCGCATGTTCTCCGGTCGGCCCGTGAGCTCCAGCGACTCTCCGGCACCGACGGCGGTCCAGGCATGAACGAAACAGCGTTCCGTCGCGCGCTGCTTGCGGGTTACCCCGATCGCGTCGCACAGCGACGAATCGCTGGCGAGCCACGCCTGCTGCTGTCGAGCGGCCACGGGGGCCTCATCGGTCCCGAAAGCGGAGTCCGCGACGCGGAGTACCTCGTCGCTCTCGACGTCCAGGGTGGACGCCGTGGCGAGCAATCAGAAGCCCGCGTGCGCATGGGTAGCGCGATAGAGAAGGCATGGCTGACGCCCACGGTCGTTGTCACGGAACACGAGATCGACCCGGACTCCGGAACGCTGCGCGCCTACGAACGGCAGATGTACGGCGCTCTGGTCTTGAAGGAACGCGTCGTGGCGCCGGATCCGCTGCAGGCCGCGCCTCTTCTCGCGGACGCTTTTCTTGCGAGAGACAGG
Organism: Vicinamibacterales bacterium; assembly: GCA_035575695.1. GTDB lineage: Bacteria > Acidobacteriota > Vicinamibacteria > Vicinamibacterales > 2-12-FULL-66-21 > JACDCA01. Next base: position 10,103 of record DATLXP010000183.1, on the reverse strand, counting down.
ACCGACAGCGACGAACAGTTGCTCAGGCGTCTTCGGTTCGCCGGTCTCGATCTCGATGTGCGCGTGCTTGCCACCCGTGCCGCAGCAACCTGCCGCCGCATCGCCGACATCGTGCTCTACGACGCGCTCGACTGGAACCAGAAGCAGTCGCTCGAGCGGCTCGCTCCAGCAACGCTCATCGCGCCGAGTGGACGCACACACCGCCTCGACTACGAGCCGGACGGCAGTGTCTCGGCCTCCATCAAACTGCAGGAATTGTTCGGTCTCTCAGAAATCCCGGCCATCGGGCAACGTCGCGTGCCGCTCAGGTTGCGGCTGCTCGCTCCTAACGGTCGTCCGGTGCAGACGACGATGGATCTTCGGAGTTTCTGGGACCGGACGTATCCCGAGGTGCGCAAGGAGTTGCGGGCGCGTTACCCGAAACATCCATGGCCGGACGACCCCTGGCACGCCACGCCGACGGCCCGGACATCGAGACGTCCCCCGGCGTCATGAGTTCAGAACATCGGGTCGATCCCCGACGCGTTGAAGCTGCTGGATCCGGTTCCGCAGCGCGGCCGTGAACCTCGCCGCCTCGTCGCTGCTTGCGCCGCTCGCGCGCAGGCCGTCCGCGATCTGTGCGTCGGTGATCCGTCCAAGGGACCGGCACAACCATGCGGCATCCTCGACTGTGACACCGGTCGCGACGTCATCCGTGCGCTGCCCCGCGTAGCCGAACTTGACGATCCCTTCGTCTGCGGAAATGACAAACTCAGGCGTCTGCGCCTCGAAGCCCTCGAGGTCCCACCGGCCGCGTGTCATCACGTTTCCCCAGCGCCCCATCGACCCGCCCCAGTCGGAGATGAGATAGCGTGCCTCGCGTCCGCCGGCAGGAAGCTTGACCTCGAAAATCGCCATGTTCGAGCCGCGCGCCACGTCCCGACGGTCCTTGGTATCCCAGTTCGAGAGCAGCATCACGAGCATCTTGAGACCCTGGAGTTCGCGAGTGCCGACAAACGGGTTCTCGTTCCACGCCCACCCGTGCTCTTCGAACATCTTCTTCTCAGCCTGGTCATCGATTTCGAAGCGGGCATTCGTGAACCGGCACTGATCGTCGAGGCAGGCACCCGCGCGCTTCAATTCCTTCGACCCGTCGATTTTCCCTTCGGGCAGGAAGTGCGTGACCTCGGCGAAATAGCCGCAGGCCCAGACGAGCCGCACCGCGAAGGTCTCCGATTGGACCTCTTCCCCCCACTTGACGCGCCACGTCCGGCCGCGGGCATCGCGTACCGACACACAGGGCTGTGTGCCTCCGAAATGCTCCTCAATGAAGGTGAAGGGGGCGGCAGGCGTGAAGTCCTTGCCTCGAGGCCCGTGCTGAAGGTCCCGTGTCTCGACCGTTCCGGGGTCGCGCCAGAGCACCTGCTTGACGGCATCCATCGGCCGCGGACCTGCCTGGCGAATCTTCCATACGCCGATCGCACGCCACGCCAGATGCACCAGGTAGAAGCCGGTGACGACGCACGCGATGGTGATGAGAACGGTGAGAGCGATGTTGTTGGCCGACATCAGACGGGCTCACGCTCCGGCGCCTAAAAGTATTTCTTGAGACCGATCGTCAGGCTCAATCCGTCCGGGTTGAATGCCCCTACGTTCGAGATCAGATGGTACTTCGCTTCGGCCTTGACCGACAGGGTGTTACTCGTGAAGAACTCGGCGCCGCCGAACACGTTGCCGCCGATCTTGATTTCCTGGTCCCCGAAGTTGTCGCCGTTGTCTTCCTCCTGAAGAAAGTACGCGCCGACACCTGCGCCGACGAACGGATGCACGCCGCCCCCTTCCCAGTTGTAGACAAGGTCGCCGCCGACGCGAATGTAGCGGATCGAATCGTCTTCATCCCGCTTGATCTTGGGATTCATGAAGCCCAGGCCCAACCGGATGCTCGTGCGCGGCGACAGGTAATACTCATAGAAGCCATCGAGCGCGAGGCCTGACTTCAAACCGTCGTCTTTCGGAAAGAAGATGCCGACATCCACGCCGACCGCTGCCGAATCGGCCTGAGGTGTCTGCGCCTGTGCCATTGCCGGGGCCAGCGTCACGGCGATGGCGAGGATCGAGGTTGTGATTAGTGCTTTCATGCAGAGGCTAGTCGCAAGAGCAATGCCGTTTGAGCTCGGCTGTAAGGACAGTTAATGAAGATCGCCACGTGGAACGTGAACGGGATCCGCGCCAGGCAGGCGCAAGTCGAGGCATGGGTGGCCGCCGAAAGGCCAGACGTCGTCTGCCTGCAGGAGATCAAGGCATCGTCGGACCAGGTGCCGGCCGCGCTCTGCGAGATGGAAGGTTATTGGTGCTACTGGCACGGGTCGAAGGGCTACTCCGGCGTCGGGCTGCACGTCAGCAAGGCGCTGTCGCCCGAGCGGCCGGTCTTCGAGCATCCTGCCTTCGACTACGAGAATCGGATCGTGGTCGTCCGCCTGGCGTCGGTCACGGTGGCGTCGGTCTATGTGCCGAACGGAGGCAAGGACTTTCCGGCGAAAATGCGGTTCCTGGCGGCCCTGGAACAGTTCGCCGCCGATCATCGTGGTGCCGCGTCGCCGCTCGTGATCTGCGGTGACTTGAACATTGCGCGCACGGAGATGGACGTGCATCCGAAGGAGCGGAAGCCGAATTCCATCGGACAGCTTCCCGTCGAACGGGAGCAGCTGGAACGGATCATCGCCCACGGGCTGGTCGACGTCGGCCGCGCGCGTGAACCCGGGAACGACCAGATGTTCACGTGGTGGGCGCCGTGGAGAAACATGCGGGAGCGCAACATCGGCTGGCGCCTCGATTACGTGCTGGCAGCCGAGTCACTCTACGCGCGCGTCACGAGCTGCGTCGTACAGCGCGACGTCGGCACGAGCGATCACGGCCCCGTCGTGGCGCAATTCGACGTCTGAACGCCTCACCACCTGGCGCGGAATGCCTATTCCAATGTGAAGTTCACCGTCACCGTCATGATCACGGGAACCGGCTGACCGTTCAACAGGGTCGGGGTGAACCGCCACTGCCTCACGGCCTCGAGAGCGGCCTGATCAAAAATGGGGATCGACCTGAGCACGCGCGCATCTTCCACCGACCCGTCGGTGCCAATCCTCACCTCCAGGAGCACCATCCCGGCAACTCGGGCCGCCTGCGCGTCCGGGGGATAGACGGGAGGAACATGGTGGATCTTGCCGGGTGTCTTGATGTTGCCGCCCACACGAACCGGTTGCGTGGGGGGTGGTGGCGGCGGCATCTGGTCGGTCGCAGGGGCGACATCGAGGCGTTCCTGCGGCTTGACGTCGCGGATCAACTCCGGCGTCTGAACGACCTTGCCGTGCTCGCCCTGGGCGCGCCGCGGCGCCGGCGGCGGAGGGGGCGGGGGCGGGAGATCGCGCGGCTGCGCGGGTTTCGGCTTCGCCTTGCCCTTCGCAGGCGGCGGTGGCGGGGGCGGGGGAGGAGGCGGCGCCGGATCCTGCACGGCGGGCGCGATGATCACTTCTTCCCCCCCGTTGATGGGGAATGCGGCAACGCTGGCGGCGCCCATGGCCCCGACGGCGAACACGACAAGCGCGAGAGCAGCGACGACCCGTTTGACGGACATGGTCGACTCCTCACAAAGAATGGTGATGCGGGCGAAGAGGTGACGACGCTCGGCGAACGCGGGAGCGGCGGTGATCGTGTTGGTATCGGCGAACTCGAGCAGGGCTCGAACGTAGGGTCTGCGCCCCCCTGAAAGCTGCACCGCGGCCTGGTCCACCACTTCCTCGCGCGTCGCCTGCACGCGGTCGACGAGCCACCAGATCGCCGGGTTGAACCACAGGGCCGCGCGCACGAGCTCCTCGGCGACCATCCAGGCCCAGTCGCGTCGCCTGACGTGCAGCAGTTCGTGCACGAGCACGGCTCGTTCCACGGATGGATCCATGTCTCTCACCCGGCGCGGCAGCAGCACGACCGGGCGAAAGATGCCAAAGGTCGCCGGTTGTTCGAGGTCTTCGACGTACTGAACCCTGGCGTGTGTGCCGAGCGCCTGCTGGACCTCCGCGCTGGCGATGGGCTCCGGATCCGCCGGGGCGGGGCACCTTCGCACCCGGCGAAGCCGCGCGATCCCGAGTCCGATCCACAGCAGCCGGGCCCCACAGCCTGCGGCGAGCGCGAGGATCAACGCATGCCCCCTCAGGGTATCGGCTAGCGCGGACTCCGCAACGGGACCCGACGGTAGCGTGAGAACGAGAGACGTGGTCGCGGCGGCGATGATCGTCGTCGTGACGTGCCACGGCTGCAAGACCGGCAGCAGCACCCCGAGCACCAGTAACGCCCGCCAGCTCGCGTGACGCACGCCGGGTGCGCGCACCCGGAGGAGACGGAAGGCGCCCGCCGCAACCGCCGAGATGACGCCGACCTGCACGGTCCAGGCGAGCAGGTTTTCGATCGTGAGGAGTGGCATCTCAGTCCTCCATGTCCTTCACCAGGCGGTCGATTGCCAGGCGCTGTTTGGGGGTCAGCCGATTGTCTTTGGCGAGGTGGATGAACAGCGACTCCGACGCCCCGTCGAAGACCCGGTCAACGAAGTCTTTCAGCATGGCGCCGACGACCTGATGCCGTGGGCTGGCGGGCACGTACACATGCGCGCGCTCGGACGATGACTTCGTGAGGTGCCCCTTCTCCTCGAGGATCCGCATCATCGTCATCACGGTCGTGTAGGCGATCGTCCGCTGTTCCCGAAGCGCCTCGTACACGTCCCGGACCGTGGCGCTCTCGAGCCGCCACACGACCTTCATGATCGCGAGTTCCTGGGGCGTCAGCGTGGGGTGCGGCTTCCTCATCGCCTTAGTACTAATTCATTAGTATTAAAGTGTCAAGAGCGGCAGTCTCGCGCCAGTTCCACGACAACCAGCGCCGCGAGATCCATGTCCTGCGCGGAGACCCACTCCAGACGCGAGTGGAAGTTGTGTTCGCCGGCAAAGAGATTTGGCGTCGGCAGGCCCATGAAGGACAGGCGGGAGCCATCGGTGCCGCCGCGAATCGGCCGCTCGACGGGCTCGAGTCCGAGACGCCGCATGGCGAGACGCGCGCGCCCGATGATCTCCGGGTGCCGGTCGAGCACCTCCCGCATGTTGCGGTACTGTTCCTTGACGCTCACCGTCACCGCGCACCCCGGGTGTGCGTCCGCCGCGTCCCGGGCCCGTGCCTCAACCAGCATCCTCTGCATCGCCAGTTGCTCGGTGACGAAGTCGCGCAGGAGCACCTTCACCTCGGTGCGATCGACACTGGCGATAACGTCGTAGGCGTGCACGTACCCCTGGTAGCCGTCCGTCTCTTCAGGCGTGAGCTCGCGCCGCGGCAGCGATGCGATGAAGTCGGCGGCCACGCGGATCGCGTTCACCATCCGGCCCTTCGCATAGCCGGGATGGGTATTGAACCCCTTGAACGCGACGGTGAGCACGTCCGCCGAGAAGCTCTCGTACTCGAGCTCGCCACGCCCGCCGCCATCCACCGTGTACGCGTACGCACAGTTGAACCGCGTCACGTCGAAGCGGTCGGCGCCGCGCCCGATCTCCTCGTCCGGCGTGAAGCAGATGCGGACCGGACCGTGCTCGATGTCGCGACTGGTCATCAGACGCTCGGCGGCCGCCATGATGGCGGCAACCCCCGCCTTGTCGTCCGCCCCGAGAAGGGTCGTGCCCGACGCTGTGACGATGTCGTCGCCGACGCGCGCGGCGAGCGCCGGATCGTCCGCAGATCGTAGGACCGTCGTCGGGTCGTCGGGCAGCACGATGTCGCTGCCGTCGTAGCGCTCGTGAACGATGGGGCGAACGTTCGTTCCGCTCATCTCCGGCGACGTATCCATGTGCGCGACAAAGCCGAGAGCGGGCAAGTGCTCGAGCCCTGGAGACGCAGGGATCGTGGCCATCACATAGCCGTTGGCATCGACGTCCGAGTCCGCCACGCCGAGCGCCACCAGTTCCGCCACCAGCATCCGCGCGAGCTCGAGCTGGCCGGGCGTACTCGGGCACGACGAGCTCGCCTCGTCGGCGCGCGTGTCGATCGTGACGTAGCGAAGGAACCGTTCGAGTGCGGATGTCTTCATGCGGCGTGCGAGCTCTCGACGGGGATCGCGGCGAGCGAAAACGCCTGCGAGTCGATGGTGTGCAGCATCAGAAAATCAGTGGACCTGATGGCCGACAGCACCTGCTCGTGCGTGGGCGTCTCATGCTCGGCGATGGACGCGCGCAGCACGTCGTGGCAGGCATGAAGCCACGCGACGATCGTGCGGAGGCCGCGCCCCTGGTAGGAGATCCAGTTGCCGAACACCCGCGCGGCGAGATACCGCGCGACCGCCCGTTCGAGGTCCAGCGGCAGCGGGCCGTATCGGTGACTATGTCTGCCAGGGGTCTCTTTGGCGAGGCTGCCGACGACAGCGAAACCTGCGTGCACGTCCCAGCCGACATCGACCAGAGCCTCAGCCCCGGGGCTGTCCCCCCGGCCATTTGTCGCGGCTGCATCAAAGGCCTGCCGCACGGCGTTGGCGAGCGGGCCATCGGAGGGCGTCCAGCCGCGGACGCGCTCCGTAGCGGCACCGAGAACGTCCAGCGCGCGCGCGGCGTCCCGGGCCCCCGCGAATGTATCGACGGCTGCGGCTTCCCACGCCGAATACCCCTCGAGATCCGTCAGCATTCCGGGTCGAAGAAGCGGGGGCAACGCGTCCCGCGCGTCCATGCCTTCGACAGGCTCGGTGATCGTCAACTTGCCCGCGGCATGTACCACGAGGGGCGGGACGTCCTCGAAGAGCAGCGACGCAGCGGTGGGGCAGTAGTGACTCATGGCGATGAGCGTGCCTCGCCCGTCGCGGAGGATGACCCTGGGGTAGTGTCGGCAGGAGACCGGCAAGGCCGACTCCCCACCGGCGGCGTGGATGGCGCATCCGCCGCGCTCACGAAAAACACAGGTGCCAGAGGGCGTGTGAGCGATGCGCGTCTGTCGCGCGCCGTTCGCCCCCGTGCCGTCAACGAAAAGCGGGCCCATCGTGCCCGCCGGCCGAAGAGCCTTCGCGGCGACCAGTTCGAGGACGTGGCCTTCCGCCGGTACTCTCCATTCGCTGCAGCACGCACCAGAATGCCGGCACTCATAATCCGCGTGCATGGAGAGGCAGAAAGAGGACACCCCGGTAAGTATAGGGGGACGCACAAATGCGTCACCCTGTAGCGAATGTCGTACGCATAAACTCGAAGGCCGAAGCCCTAAATGCGCGATACGCTCCATATTCTGCGGTCCGAGGTCAGGCAGAAAACTTGCTGTTGGACCATGTTCCACCATGTCTGACTCTCACCATTTTGGAACGCGCCTTCGCCGCCAGCGCGAGCAGCGGGGAATATCGCTCGACGCGCTTGCCGCGGCCACGAAAGTCAGCGTCGATTTGTGGGACGGGCTCGAGCAGAATGACCTGAGCCGGTGGCCCTCCGGAGTGTCCGCACGCGCGTTCGTCCGCGACTACGCCAGAACGATCGGGCTCGACGCTGACGCCGTCGTCGACGAGTTCTGCCGGCAGTTCCCCCTCGCCGACCGTCGCACCACTCGCATTGTCGAGGCACAAGCCGAGCTCATTGGGCACGATCACGACGCGGGCCCTGACCCGCTGCCCGCCGGCCGGGAGCGACGGCAGGCTCGGACGGCACGGGGGATGGACCCTGCCGCGGTGATTCACTATGCCCCACGCCTGCTCGCCGCGGGGATCGACCTTTCGTGCGTTGGCGCGCTCGCCCTCGCCATCTCACTGCCCACGCGGGTGCCATTCTGGACGGCGGCGGGCGCGGTGGCTGTGGTTTACCACGCCGTCAGCACCATCATCGCCGGCACCTCGCCAGGCAACCGGATCAGTGCCGCGCTCCGGCGGTATGCCCCCGCGCTCTTCGGAGTGGCCCGTCGACCGACGCTGGCGCGGTAACGACGATGATCAGTGGCTGCTCCAGCACGAGCGAGGCCGGTTGTTCTAGCGGATATCCCCAAGCCCAGGCTCCTGCCTCCCGCCTCCCGTGAAGTAGTCGAACACCATGCGGGAGATGCGCGCGCCTGCCATCAGCGCCGCGTTGTCGACGCCGGAGCGCCCGTCCGCCCCACGCCGCGTGTAGATCGCGACCACGTATTTTACGCCCGTGCCCGTGACGATGGCGGCATCGGCGCGGATCGCGCCACGGCGTCCCCCCGCGTCGGCAAGTTTCTCTGAATCAGTGCCGGTCTTGTTACCCACGTCGATCGACCCATCAGAGGGCAACAGGCGCGGGATCATCGAGCGGTCCTGCTGACGCCGCAGTGTCGCCAGCATCTCGGCCGAGGCCAGCGGACTCACCGCCTTGCCATCGGCAATCAGCGCCATCATCCGCGCCATCTCCCTGGGGGTTGTCATCCCCAGGCCGAACTCGCGTTCGAGCTCGGGAAAGACGTCCGCGCGGCCGTCCCTGAACGTCGGACGAAAGATCTTCGTATGCGCCAGTCCGTAGGCGGCGAGGCGATCGTCGATGTGCCTGGATCCAAGACGGGTGACCAGCATGTTCGTGGCGGTGTTGTCGCTGAGAACGATCATGAGGCTCACGAGGTCGCGAACTTTCAACTCGAGGCCATCCGCCAGTCCGTTCAGGACACCGGAGCCCCCGACCTTGTCCGCCCCCCGCAGCGGTACACGGTCGTCGAGTGACAGCTTGCCTTCAGCCGCCTGGTGATACGCCTCGATCATGACCGCCGTCTTGATCGTGCTGGCCGTGGGAAATCTCATGTCGGCGTTCCACAAGATTTCTTCGCCGGTCAGGAGGTTCTTCGCGGCGACGCCGAGCACCCCGTCGAAATCGGCTGCCGCGCGTTCGAGCTTCTGCTGCATGGACGCCTGTTCTCTGGCGGCCATTCCGACCGCCAGAAGAATACTTATCGCAACGATCGGCCAGCGCTGCCGGTGCATGCCGTCCACTATAAACGTGCGCCGAACTCATCCATTTGAACGATAATGGCCGCGCGCTTGCACTAAGCAGGTGACGGGAGGAAACCTATGGGTATTCTGACGTGGATTCTTTTTGGTTTGGTGGTCGGCATCATCGCGAAGTTCTTGATGCCGGGTCGTGACCCGGGCGGTTTCATCATCACGATCCTTCTGGGTATCGCGGGCGCAATGCTTGGCGGTTTCATTGGGAAATCGATGGGGTTTTACGGCCCGAACGAGGCCGCGGGCTGGCTGGTTTCCATTCTTGGAGCCATCCTGCTGCTCGTGATCTACCGCATGATGGTCGGTCGTCGTCGAGCGTAGCTCAACGGCAGCAACAGGTGAAGCGCGGCGGAGGTCCTCCGCGCTTTCGCTTGTACAATTGGTCTTTCACCTGGAGAATTTAATGAGACGTTCCCTGTCCTATATCGCCGTGCTCGGCTTGACGCTCGTATTCGCTGTTCCGGCTGCACATGCGCAGACCCTGGACGAGATTCTCGCCAAGAACCTCAAGGCCAAGGGGGGCGTGGAGAAACTGAAGGAAACGACCAGCGTCCGCATGACGGGCAAGGCCACCGTGCAGGGCATGGACGTTCCCATCACCAGCTCCGTGAAGCGTCCGTTCTTCATGCACAACGAAATGAGCATGGGCGGCCAGAAAATGGTCCAGGGCTTCGACGGCACGACGATGTGGGTAGCCATGGCGGGCATGCCGGCGCAGTCGCTGCCTGACGGCCCGCAGATCGAAGCCATGAAGCAGAACTCCACGTTCGATCCGATGTTCCTCGACTACGAGAAAAAGGGACACAAGATCTCGCTGGTCGGAAAAGAAGCCGATGGCGGCAAGTCCGTGCACCACATCCTCGTGACCACGAAGGGGGGCATGACGTTCCACTACTATCTCGACGCCGAAACCGGGCTCGAGTCGAGGTTCACGACGACGACCGAGATGCAGGGGATGAAGGCGGAGCTCGACACGCGGCTGTCGAATTACAAGACGGTCGAGGGGCGCACGCTGCCCTTCACCATCACGCAGTTCATGAACGGCAACCAGGTCGTCGAGATGAAGTACGACAAGATCGAGTTCAACGTCCCGTTCGACGACGCGATCTTCAAGATGGCGAAATAACGA
>DATLXP010000182.1:0-6051 GCA_035575695.1 Vicinamibacterales bacterium | reverse complement strand
CGGCACCAGGGGCGCGCAGGTCATGTGCGGCGCGCTCGTGGCTATCACGGGTGCTGAGTACGCGGTGTCCCCTTCCGCCATGTGGCGGGACGTCCTTCCGACGAGGGCCCACCGCTGGGTCATGCAACAGAACGCGCCTGTCCGCGCTCTCGACTGCACATGGGTCACGCCTGCCACGCAATCGGTTCCATGGCTGACGGACGGGCGCGTTACGTTTCCACAAGACCCGAACAGCGATTGTGCCGAGCCGGACCTGCCCCTCAAACTCGCCGCGAACCGCTTTACCCATCTGGTGGTCCCGCGTGGGACCCCCGAAGGACAACGGTTCACCGACAGCCCACCCGCGGGGGTGCGGACCGCCGCGCGCTTCCGCGACGGACACGTGTTCGAGATCACGGCGGCGAGGCCGGAGATTTATACGGCAACGATGAGAGGGTTCCACCCGCGCGAGCGGGACGCCGGGGGGTCGTGGCAATGGATGGGCGCGGACGCGTCGTGGACCGTGATCAACACAACCAACAGGCCGTTCCTCGCGACGCTCCACGTCGAACTGACGGCGATGCACCACTCGCGCCGCCTGGATGTCCTTATGGACGGGCGCCACATCCAGTCAATCGTTGTCGATCAATCGCGTCGCTCCTACCGGCTCGGCCCGCTGTCGGTCATGCCTGGGCCCCACGAGCTGTTGTTCCACGCCATCGACCGACCGACTGTTCCGGACGATGTGAATGGGAACGGAGACCGGCGGGCGTTGTCGTTCGAATTTCGCGCGTGGGCCTGGACCGTCATGAGTGAGCAGTCGTGACGCCGCGGACCGCGTACCGGAACTTCTGGGCCGGGGTGGGTGAACGTTTTCCCGACCTCCAGGGTGCCCCGTCCACGCGGTATTACTCGGAGAACGAACGACGGCTGTTCTCTGAACACTTCCCTCCGCTCGACGGCCTCAGGATTCTCAAGACGGATCTCTGGGACGAGGCCAAGAACACGCGGATCCTCGCATGGGCGAGCCGGAACGGTGCGCGCGCGTACGGCGTCGACATCTCCGAGCCCCCGCTGCGGCAGGCCCGCGCCGCGTTCCCCGCCGCGGGCTCGGGGGTGCATGCCCTCCGGGCAGCCGTGGGCGATGTTCGCGACCTTCCCTTCCTGGACGCCAGCTTCGACGCTATTTACTCGATGGGCACGATCGAGCACTTCGACGAGACCGAGCGCGCGGTCGCTGAGATGGCTCGGGTCCTCAAACCGGGGGGACGCGCGATCGTCGGGGTCCCGAACCGGCACGATCCGTTTTTCCGTCCCTTGTTCGTCACGGTGCTGCAGGCAGTGGGCTTGTACGGGTATGGGTACGAGAAGTCCTACTCACGGCGCGCCCTGAGACAGATGCTCGAGGACGCCGGCCTGGAAGTGGTCGCTGAAACGGCGATCCTCTTCATCCCGGGCTGGCTCAGGATGCTCGACCTCGCGTCCCACTCGTGGTGCAGGCCTCTCACGGCGGTGACGGGCGCGCTCGTCTGGCCCTTCGTGTGGCTCGACCGTCACGTGGCGGCGGTCCGGCGACACGGCTATCTGCTGGCCACGGTGGCCACCAAACCCGGCGGCAGCACCGATGCATAAACTGATGGAGGAGGACCGCCTGTCCACACGCACGCCTGTCCACGGCAGCCACTCGTGAAGGTTCTGATCATCGATGACGACGCGATCATCAGACACATCGCCGCGCTCACGCTTCGACGCGTGAGCGGAATGGACGTCACCGAGGCCGAGAGCGGAGTCGAAGGGATCGGAAAAGCTCTGGCACTACGTCCCGACGTCATCCTGCTCGATCGGATGATGCCGGACATGGACGGAGTGGAGACGCTTGCCGCGCTTCGCGCGAACCCCGCGACCGCGCTCACGCCCGTCATCTTCCTCACGGCCTCCACGGCCCCGGCCGACGTCGAACGCATGATGGCTCTCGGAGCAACCGGGGTGATCTTCAAACCGTTTGACGCCCGGACGCTGTCGGAGCAGATCAGCGCGGTTCTGCAGCGGCCGCTGGATGCCTGACCCCGCTCAGGCCCCGGTGCCGGGTCTTTCCGCATTCGTCTCAGCACGGACGGCCAGCACCGGGAGCCGGACGGTGAATGTGGCGCCTCGGCCAAGGCCATCGCTGGCCGCGTGGACGGTCCCCGCGTGCAGCTGGACCAGCTGGTGAACGATCGACAGCCCCAGACCGAGTCCGGTATGCCGTGCGGTGGTCGCTCCATCGGCCTGACGAAAGCGATCGAACACGTGCGGGAGAAACTCCGGACTGATGCCTTGCCCGGTATCGGAGACGCGGACCTCCATCCAGTCGTCCGAGCGCGCGACGACGACATCGACACGTCCGCCATCGGGCGTGAACTTGATCGCATTCGCGAGCAGGTTCCAGACGACCTGCTCGAGTCGGCCGGCGTCTCCGCTGACGCGCCCGCTGCCGGGAGGGTCCGCGGTAAGGACTAGCTGCACGTTTCTGGCCCCTGCCACCGGTCCGATGACATCCAGGGCCGCCTGCGCCACCGGAACGAGATCGACGGGCTCAGGCGTCAGGTACAGATTGCCCGCCCCGATGCGTGACACATCGAGCAGATCCTCGATCATGTGCGCCAGGGTCGCGGCGCTGCGCTCGATGACCGCGACCGCGTGGTCCGCGCGGTCGGGTGGGAGCTGATTCGCGCTCAGCATGCGCCCCCATCCCCGGATGGCATTCAACGGGGTGCGAAGCTCGTGTGACACGGTGGCCAGGAACTCATCCTTGAGCTGATTGGCGTGGGCCAGTTCCCTGTGCAGCAGGCGCACCTCCACCGTCTTGCGCACTCGCAGGAGTACTTCGGCCAGGTCAAACGGCTTACTGATGAAGTCTTTCGCGCCGGCCTGCAGCGCGCGCAATTTGTGGCCTGGCTGCGCGGTGATCACGATGACCGGCAGGTACGCGTCCTTTTCGATCTCCTTCAGGGCGTCCATCACCTGAAACCCGTCCATGCCGGGCATCTGAAGGTCCAACAGGATCAGGGCATAGCGATGCGTGCGATGGAGCTCAACGACCTCGCGCGGATCCCGCGTGGATGCGACGGACGTATAGCCGGCGCCTTCGAGCATCTGTTCCAGCAGCGACACGTTGGCCTGCTGATCGTCAACGATCAGGATGTCAGCGCCGAGGATGTCGGCTGCGCTGATCATGCGCCCCGGTGCGCCTTCGTGCGGGCTTCTTGCTCGGCGAATCCCAGCGCCACGTTCAGCGTCTCCATGAACTCGGCGACTTTGATCGGCTTGGTGAGATACCGGAAGAACCCCGCCTCAATGCCCTTCCGGATGTCGCGTTCCATGGCATTGGCGCTGAGGGCCACGATGGGGATGTGCGCGGTGAGCGGGTCGTTGCGCAGGATCTTCAGCGCTTCGAGACCGCTCAGTCCCGGCAGGTTGATGTCCATCAGGATCACCTCGGGGGCGGAGGACCGTGCCATCTGGATACCGAGTGTTCCCTCCCGGGCGCACATCAGCCGGATGTCGGGGCGGCGGCCGAGGAGTTCCTGGACGAGCGTCAGGTTGGCCGGGTTGTCTTCGACATACAGAAGGGTCCGGACCCGCGCGCCCGGAACGGCCGCTTCGACCGCCGCACTGGCCGGCAGGCCCTCGAACGCTGCGGACGGGCTGGTCGTGGCAACCAGCTCGATCCAGAAGACGCTCCCGGTCCCGACGACGCTCTCCACGCCGACTTCGCCGCCCATCAGTTCGACCAGCCGCTTGCTGACCACGAGGCCGATCCCCGTGCCCTCTTCGGCGCTGGCCTCCTGTCCGAGCCGGTTGAACGATTCGAACAGCTGCGACAGCTTCTCGGGAGCCAGCCCCGCTCCGGTGTCCCTGGCGCTCCGGCGTGCTCGCGGAGTCCACCGCCACAGTGCCACCCGGCCGGTTGTACTTGATGGCATTCGAGAGCAGGTTGATCACGACCTGTTTCAAACGCGTCCGGTCCGCCTCGACGAAGCAGGGGACGTCGTACACCGGAAACGTCATGATGATGCCGCGCTTCCGCGCCTGCGGTTCCATCATGGCTTCACATTCGAGCATCACGTCGGCCAGTGACACCTTTTCCCGCGACATCGACAGCTTGCCGGACTCGGCCTGCGCCAGGTCGAGGATGCCGTTGATCAACTCCAGAAGATACCATCCCGCATGAAGGATCTGGTCGATGCTGGATTTCTGCGACGACGTGATCGCCGCCGCGTCCATTTCCATCAGCTGGGCGAAGCCCAGAATGGCGTTGAGCGGGGACCGGAGTTCGTGGCTCATGCTGGAGAGAAAGTCGGACTTCGCGAGGTTGGCGCGCTCGAGCTCGACGTTCTTCTCCTGCAGGATCTGTTCGATGTACTTGCGCTCCGTGACATCGCGCGCGGCGGCGAACACGCCCTGGAGCGTCCGGTTCCGATCGTAGAATGTGGCCGCGTTATACGACACGACGGTCGTCGTCGCGTCCCTGTTCAGCGCGGTCAGTTCGTAGTTGGTGAGGGTCTTTTCGCGCAGCACCAGCTTGATGCCCGCCTCGGCCCGGCCGGGATCGGTGAAGTAGTTCTTGAACGGTGCCCCGATCAGCTCGTCCCGCGTGCACCCGGTCAGTTTCTCCATCTGACGGTTGACGTCGGTGATGATGCCGCGCGGGTCGGTGGTCATGAGCGCGTCCATGTTGGACTCGATGAGCGAGCGCGTGTAGAACTGCTGGTCGCGCAGGCGCTGATCGAGCTTCTGCTGCTCGGCCTCAACCAGCTTGCGCGCGGTGTTGTCGGTGCCGATCAGCAGGTAGCCGATGATGCCGTCCCGGTCGTCGCGCAGGGCCGTCACCGACACGATCGCGGGAAAGCATGTGCCGTCCTTGCGGATGTAGGTGAGTTCGTAGATGTCCTCGATCCCCCGGGAGGCCTTGAAGACCAGCGCCTCGAATCCCGGGGTGATCGTCGTGCCGAGTTCCGCACTCAACGCTTCGGCCCGCGCGACCACTTCCTGCGGGTCCGAAATGTCCGCCGGCGTGATCCGGTTCACGACGTCGGCGGCCGCGTAGCCGAGCATCCGCTCGGCGCCCACGTTGAAGATCTGGATGACACCCTTCGCGTCGGTGGCGATACTCGAGAAGTTGGCGCTGTTGAAGATCGCGCTCTGCAGGGCGTCGCGTCGGACTTCGTCGCGGCCGGTCAGCGTGCCCGCGCTGTCGAGATCCGGAGATGCGGGATCACTGGTTCTCAGGGGCATGGGTCTGCTTCTGTGTCTGGGTACACGGAATTGTGGATTCAGCGCAGCATCTCATGCGCCGCCGGACCCGGCTGTTCCTTTCGGAACACTCCGCGCCGCGCCGCGTTCGGCTCTCAACGGCGGAACGGGAGATTCCGACCGTGCCGTGAACCTTCGCGGTTCCGGCCCACATTCCACACTTCCCCGCAGCCGCAGCAGCGCCAGTAGGTTTCGGCATTCACCACTTTGCTGGTGGTCTTCACGTCCTCGGACCGACAGGAGGGGCACCGCGTGGCAGGCGTCGCGACGTCGGCCGGAGCCGGATCACTCGTGGCGGTTCTCGCCCTCGAGTCGTCTTCCTGCGAGCGGCGCCACCGCTCCGACATGCTCGAACTCTCGGACGTTGAAGAGGAATCTTTAGACATCGAAGACACGAGCGTATCTCATCCGGGCGGGGGGATCTATGAGTTTTGATGACAATGCACGCCGCTCACGCCTCGGGGCCGACCACACTGCGGCGCGCCGCCAGGCTGGCGACAGCCTCCACGATCTCCGCAGGCGCCACGGGCTTGGCCACATGCCGGTCGAAACCGGCCGCCACAGCCCTCGCGCAGTCATCCCCGGTCGCGTAGGCTGTCAGGGCGATGGCCGGGACCCTCGCCCCCGGACCGTTTGCACGCGCCCTGAGCTTCCGCATGAAGGCGTGCCCGTCCTCGCCCGGCATGCCGATATCGCTCACGACCACGTCGGGCACGCTGCTCTTGATGGAACGGAACGCGGCCTTGGCCGAGTCCACCGCGATCACGCTGGCGCCGC
>DATLXP010000181.1:0-6029 GCA_035575695.1 Vicinamibacterales bacterium | reverse complement strand
GACCGGGAGCGCTACCAGACAGTCTACGCGGCCGTTCGCGGCTCGATCGCGGCTCCGACGGCGGGTCTGCATTTCACGCCGGAGCTGCTGCGGACGCTCTCCGGCCTCGGCGTTCAACGGACGGAGGTCACGCTCCATGTCGGCTACGGCACGTTCAAGCCGGTGAGGTGCGAGGAGGTCGAAGCCCATGTCGTCGACCCGGAGACCTATGAGATCAGCGGCCCCGCCGCCGCGGCGATCAACGCCGCGCGGGACGGGCGCCGCCGCGTGGTCGTCGTCGGAACGACAACGACCAGGGCACTCGAGGATGCCGCACGGCGCAACGCCGGCCGCGTGGCCCCTGGGGGCGCGGAGGCCACGACCTTCATTTATCCAGGCTTCCGGTTCCAGGTCGCCGACGCGATGATGACCAACTTCCATCTTCCCAGGTCGTCGCTGCTGATGCTCGTCGCCGCCTTTGCGGGGCGGGAACAGGTCCTGGCCGCCTACCGGGAGGCCGTGCGTGAGCGATACCGCTTCTATAGCTATGGGGACGCGATGTTGATTCTCTAGCTGGAAGCTGGAAGCCGGAAGCTGTAAGCTGCCCCCCGTGAAATTCTCTTACGAAGAATTCGATCTCTCCGGCGTCCGTACGTACCCGCTGGCCTCACGCACGAGCAAGGCGAATGCGGCGGGCTTTGCGACAGCCCTCGCGCCGGGATCGAGCGTGGCCGCCTTCCTCGACTCATTGCCTGGCATGCTGGCCGCGGCCGATTTCAAGGCGGTCGTCACCGCCATCAGGTCCGCGCGCGCGTCCGGTCACGGCGTGGTCTGGGGCATCGGGGCGCACGTCATCAAGACCGGCGTGTCGCCGGTGCTCATCGACCTGATGGAGCGGGGGTTCGTGTCGGCGCTCGCGATGAACGGCGCCGGCGTCATCCATGATTTCGAAGTCGCGCTCTCCGGTGCGACGTCCGAGGACGTCGATGAAGCACTTGGCCCCGGACGCTTCGGCATGGCAGAGGAGACGGGACGCATACTGAACGCGGCGATCCGCACAGGCGTGCGCGGCGGAAAGGGCATCGGGCAAAGCGTCGGGGCTTACCTCGCGGACGTCACGCCACCCTACGCATCGCTCAGTCTGCTGGCGGCTGCGGCGCGGCTCGACATCCCGGTGACGGTGCATGTCGCCATCGGCACCGACATCATTCACATGCACCCCGACGCTGACGGCGCCGCCCTGGGGGAAGGCAGTCTGCGCGATTTCAGATACTTCGTGTCGAATGTGGCGCGGCTCAAAGGGGGGGTGTATCTGAACTGCGGTTCCGCGGTCATTCTGCCAGAGGTGTTTCTGAAGGCGGTGGCCCTCGCCCGCAACCAGGGGATCTCGCTCGACGGGCTGACGACGGTGAACCTGGATTTCGCCCGCATGTATCGCCCGCAGACCAACGTCGTGTCGAGGCCCGTCGCCGGCATTGGCACAGGCTATTCGCTCATCGGTCATCACGAAATCATGATTCCGCTGCTGGCCGCCTCGCTCGTAGCGGGTTGAGGCCGGATGCTATAATCGAAAATTCTGGCGGTGTAGCTCAGCTGGTTAGAGCATGCGGCTCATATCCGCAGGGTCCGGGGTTCAAGTCCCTGCACCGCCACCAATTCTTCTTCATCGATCTATCGACTTATCGGCTGATCGACTTATCGGCTTATCGACTTATCGACCGATCGACTTATCGACCGATCAGCCGATAAATCGATCAGCCGATAAATCGATGAGCCGATCAGCCGATAAATCGATAAGTCGATAAATCGATCCTCCGATAAATACATGTGCCTCGCGGATGCCGCTCTGCGGACGATTCGGCGCCATCAGCTGTTGTCGCGCGGGGGACGCGTGGTCGTCGCACTCTCGGGCGGTCCGGATTCGGTCGCCCTCCTGCACATCCTCCTCGACCTCCAGGCCCGCGGCGAGCTTGTCGTCGCGGCCGTGGCCCACTTCCATCACGGGCTCCGCGGCGCTGACGCGGACGACGACCAGCGGTTCTCGAGCGACCTGGCCACCTCTCTGGGCCTGCCGTTCCACGCAGGGTATGGGGACGTCCGCGCTCGAGCGCGCGCAGAGCGCCGTTCCGTCGAGGACGCCGCCCGCCTCGTCCGGTACGAGTTCCTCGCCGAGATCGTGGGCCGGGTGAACGCGTCGGCCGTGGCCGTCGGACATACGCTCGACGACCAGGCCGAGACGTTTCTGCTGCGGCTGATCCGGGGCGCAGGCAGCCGTGGACTCGCTGGCATCCGTCCCAGGGCCGGGATCGTGATCCGCCCCCTGCTCGATATCCGGCGCGCCACGCTCCGCGACTACGCGCAGGCGCACAAGCTGGCCTTCCGCACGGATCCGACCAACGCCGATGTGACGATCCCGCGCAACCGTGTTCGCCACGATCTGATCCCCCGCCTCGAGCGCGACTATTCAGCCGGTATCGTCGAGGTGCTGGCACGCGAAGCCGCCAGCGCCAGAGAAGACGAAGCCAGGCTCCACGGCGAAGCAATCGATTTGGCCGCTTCCATCGTCTTAACCAGGAACGCACGCGAAGTGGTGCTTGATGCCCCCGCGCTGACGGCTCTGCATCCGGCGGTGCGGTCGCGCGTCGCCCGCGAGGCCCTGGAGCACCTGGCGGGAGAACGTTTTCTAGGGTTCGAGCACCTGCAGCGATTCCTCGAGTTCGTCTCGACAGGGTCGCCGGGGTCGGCGCTGAGCCTCCCCGGGCAGCAGGCCCGGCTTCGCCTTGCTGCGCCACAGGGCGGCGCGGCGGGCAGGTTGGTCGTGGTCCTGGGACCGGAACCGGCCCGCGGCGTCACAAGGGAGACGAACTCTTTTCAGTTTCCGCTGTCTATTCCTGGTGAGGTCATGTTGAGCTCGCTGGGACTGGCGGTGGCGGCGGACTGGGGAGATGCCTCAGCCATGCGGGACGGGCCGTCGGGATGCAGCGCGCTCGGGGCCCGGCTGCCCCTGATGGTGCGCTCCAGGAAGCCGGGAGACCGGTTCCACCCGCCGGGGATGGGGGGCAGGAGCCGAAAGCTCCAGGACTACCTGGTGGACAGGAAAGTGGCCAGGTCCGACCGTGATCTGCTGCCTCTGGTCGTCGATCACGACGAGCGGATCGTATGGATCGTGGGGCACGCCGTCTCCGAGGATTTTCGGGTGACGGCACCTTCACGTGGCGTGATAATCTTGAAAGTCAGGCCGTTAGGAGGCGAAGGTTGAATTCGACTCTCAAGAGTTTGTTGTTCTGGATGGTCCTCGTCGTCGTCGGGGTCCTGATCTGGAATTTTTCCACGACGCTGCAGAGCAAGGACTCCGAGATGTCGTTCTCGACGTTCCTGCAGCACGTCCAGAACAAGGAAGTCGCGTCCGTTGTCATAACGGGGAACGACATCACGGGTGTGCTCGTCGCGAACACCGGCACGAGCAACACACAGAAGTTCCACACCTACGCGCCGACCCAGTACACGGGGCTTGCGAACGAGCTCCGGCAGAACGGCGTCGCCGAGATCAAGGCCCGGCCGGAGACGACCAGTCCGTGGGCCTCGCTGCTCTACGCCTGGGCGCCCATCCTGCTGATGATCGGCTTCTGGATCTTCATCATGCGGCAGATGCAGAGCGGCGGGAACAAGGCTCTGTCGTTCGGCAAGAGCCGCGCGAAGCTGTCCTCGAGCTCGCAGAAAAAAGTGACGTTCAAGGACGTCGCCGGCGTGGACGAGGCGAAGGAGGAGCTCCAGGAAATCATCGAATTCCTGAAAGAACCTCAGAAATTTCAGAAGCTTGGCGGCCGTATCCCGAAGGGTGTCCTGCTCATGGGTGCGCCGGGGACGGGCAAGACGCTCCTGGCGCGCGCGGTGGCGGGTGAAGCCAACGTTCCGTTCTTCTCGATCAGCGGCTCTGATTTCGTCGAGATGTTCGTCGGGGTCGGTGCGTCGCGCGTGCGCGACCTGTTCGAGCAGGGCAAGAAGAACGCGCCGTGCATCGTCTTCATCGACGAGATCGATGCGGTCGGCCGTCATCGTGGCGCCGGCCTCGGCGGCGGTCATGACGAACGCGAGCAGACGCTCAACCAGCTGCTCGTGGAGATGGACGGCTTCGAATCGAACGAAGGCGTCATCCTCGTCGCCGCCACCAACCGTCCCGACGTGCTCGACCCTGCGCTGCTGCGTCCGGGCCGCTTCGACCGCCGTATCGTCGTCAATCGCCCGGATGTGAAGGGGCGCGAAGGGATCCTCGCGGTCCACACCAAGAAGATCCCGCTCTGTGACGACGTGAACATCCACGTGCTCGCGCGGGGAACGTCCGGTTTCTCGGGTGCTGACCTGGCGAACCTGGTCAACGAGGCAGCGCTCAACGCCGCGCGGTACAACCAGAAGGTCGTGCGGATGCAGGATTTCGAGTTCGCGAAGGACAAGGTCCTCATGGGCTCGGAGCGTCGTTCGATGATCATCAACGACGAGGAAAAGAAGGTGACGGCGGTGCACGAGGCCGGTCACGCACTGCTCGCCGTGACGCTGCCGCACGCCGACCCGGTGCACAAGGTCACCATCATCCCGCGCGGCATGGCGCTCGGGCTGACGACGATGCTGCCGCTCGAGGACAAGCACAACTACTCGCGCGACTACCTGAACGACCAGATCGCCATCCTGCTCGGCGGCCGGATCGCCGAAGAGATCACGATGCACGGGATGACGACGGGCGCAGGCAACGACCTCGAACGCTCGACCGAAATGGCCCGCAAGATGGTGTGCGAGTGGGGCATGAGTGAGGCGATGGGGCCGCTGACCTTCGGCAAGAAGGAAGAACAGATCTTCCTCGGCCGGGAGATCGCCCAGCACCAGGACTACAGCCAGGACACGGCGCTCAACATCGACAAGGAAATCCGGCGGATCGTCACCGACAACTACGACAAGGGTCGCGCGTTGCTGGAGCAGCACAAGGGCGCACTCCTGCGGATTGCCGAGGAGCTCCTCACGCGTGAAGTGCTCGACGCCGAGCAGGTCCGCCGCATCGTCGCAGGCGAGCAGCTCGAAGAACACAAGCCGGTGCTGAGGCCAACGCCGCCCGCCGAGGATGGCACCAAGCGTCCGGCGAAGGAACGTCCGTCGATCGTTCCCCCGATGCCGCCGCTGAACAAGCCGCTGACCCAGGAGTAACGACGCGCTGGTGCGTCGCACGTCCTATCGCATCCCACTGCCTGGTGGACGCGAGCTGGTGCTCGGCGAGCGCACGCTCGTCATGGGCATCCTGAACATCACCCCGGATTCCTTTGCCGACGGCGGCGCGCACCTGGATCTCGAGCGTGCGGTCGATGCTGGCCTGCGCATGGTCGCCGACGGTGCAGACATTCTCGACGTGGGTGGAGAATCGACGCGGCCCGGTGCCGACGAAGTCGGCGCCGAAGAGGAGATGCGCCGCGTGCTGCCGGTGATCGAGCGGCTCGCCAGGGAGACTGGCGCGCTGATTTCGATCGATACCTACAAGGCTGCCGTGGCCCGCGAAGCGGTCGCGCGCGGCGCCACCATCATCAACGACATCAGCGGTCTGCAATACGATCCCGAGCTGGGGGCCGTTGCGGCCCGCACGCAGGCAGCGCTCGTGCTGATGCATACGCGCGGACGGTCCCGCACGATGCACGAGCATGCAACGTACGACGACGTGGTGAGGGATGTGGCGCGTGAGCTGTCGCAGTCGATCGACAGGGCCATCAGCGCAGGGGTTCGTCGCGAGTCGCTCATCCTGGATCCCGGGTTCGGTTTCGCGAAGCGGGCCGCGCACAGCTATACCCTCCTGGCCCGGTTGCCCGAGCTTGCCGATCTCGATCGGCCCATCCTGTCAGGGCCGTCCCGCAAATCCTTTCTGAAGGAGGCCCTTGGCGAGCGGACGCCGGCTGAGCGCGAGTGGGGGACGGCCGCCGCGGTCAGCGCATCCGTGCTCTTCGGCGCACATATCGTGCGCGTACACGGCGTCAGGGCAATGGCGGACGTTGTGCGCGTGGCGGATCGGCTGCGAG
>DATLXP010000180.1:0-15320 GCA_035575695.1 Vicinamibacterales bacterium | reverse complement strand
CGCCGCGTTGTGCCACCGCTGCTTCAGTGCCAGGCTCTCGTCGACTGACGCCGACGTCTTCTCCCGCATCCGCGCGGGCACTTGATCGTCGGAGTCCATCATGCACTTGCCGACGACGGCACGCATCCCGGTTTCCTCGAGTGTCTCGAACACGACATCCGTGTCGTGAACGGTCTCCATCGTGAGAACGGTCGTCGTGCCCGACAGCAGCAACTCGCTCGCAGCGAGCCTGGCCGAGGCACGCAACGTGGACGGCGAGTGCGCCGCTTCCATCGGCCAGACGCGGGTCTTCAACCACTCGAGCAGTGGCATGTCGTCCGCGTATCCGCGAAAGAGCGTCTGGCAGAGGTGGATGTGCGTCTGGATGAAACCCGGGAGGAGGTACGCGCCGCGCGCGTCGATCGTGGTGTCGTAGCGTTCGCCGGGATCCGGCCCGACCGACGCGATGCGTCCGTCACGGACGACGACCGCGCCCTCGACGACGTCGAGGCGATCGTTCATCGTGAGAATGGTGGCGTTACGGACGATCGTGGAGGGCACTGACGTGAGGGCGCTTCATGGACAATTGCGCCGTATCGGCGCCTCGGCGGACGGCGATGAGCTCCGCGAGAATGCTGATCGCGATCTCGGCGGGCGTCACGGCCCCGATGTCGAATCCGATGGGCGCGTGGACCCGCGCCAGGCACTCGGCCGGCAGTTTCTCGGCCAGGAGCGCGGAGGAGATGCGCGCGACCTTGGCACGGCTCCCGATCAGCCCGAGGTATCGCAGGTCTCGTGCCGCGAGGGCGCGCATGGCGTCGAGATCGTGCGTGTGCCCGCGCGTCAGGACCACCACGAAGGCGGACGTCGCGATGTCGGCGCGGTGCAGCCAGGCGGGGATCGGCTCGACGATGACATTCGCCCCTGGAAAGCGCTCCGCGTTGGCGAACTTCTCGCGGTCGTCGACCACATGGACGTTGAAGCCCGCGCCGCCGGCGATCCGTCCGAGCTCGAAGCCCACGTGCCCCGCCCCAATGATGTAGAGCTGGGGATCGGGCAGCAGGGGATCGACATGTACGTCCATGCGCCCGCCGCAGATCAACCCGCTCTCCTGGGCGAAGTCGTCATTGAGCTCGTAGTGCAGGAACGCAGGTCGCGCCGACTGGATGGCCCCGCGGGCCTGGCCGATCGCGTCGCTCTCGTAACACCCGCCGCCGATCGTGCCGATCGTGCGTCCGTCGGCGAAGACGAGCATCTTGGCGCCCGCGCGTTGCGGAGTCGAGCCCTGGGCGCGCACCACCGTCACGAGCGCGGCCGGTTCGCCGCGCTTGAGTGCATCCGATGCCGCCGTCAGGACCTCTTCGTTCACACGACCTCGTGGTTCAGATCAGGACTTCGATCTTCGACTTGCTCTTGAGCACCTTGATGAACGCCTCGGCCTGCTCCTGCTTGCGTTGACCGGTGAGAAACTCGCGTACGCGGTCGGTGACCTCCGCGAGCGCCACCGTGCTCGCGTCGCGTCGCTCCCTCACCTTGATGATGTGGTATCCGAACTGGGTTTCCACGACCTCGCTGATCTGGCCCGGCTTCAGTGCGTAGGCGGCCTGCTCGAACGCGGGCACCATCTGCCCCTTCGGGAAGAAGCCGAGGTCGCCGCCCTGTTGCGCGCTGCCGTCGCTGGAGTTCTCCCGCGCCAGCGTGCCGAAGTCGCTGCCGGCCTTGGCCTGCTTGAGGAGCGCCTCGACCTTCGTCCGCGCGGCCTTCTTGACCGCGTCGTCGGCGTCCTTCGGCGCGCGGATCAGGATGTGGCTCGCCTTGATCGCCTCCGGCTGCTGGAACTTGTCCGGATTCTTCTCATAGAACTCCCGGATCTCGGCGTCGGTCACGGCGGGCGCGCCGGCGACTTCCGCTTCCATCATCGCGTTGATGCCGGACTTCTTCTGCAAGTCGGACCGCAGGCGCTCGAGGGTCATCCCGCGGCTGGCGAGCGCCTTCTTGAATTCCGGTTCGGTCTTGAACTGCGCGCGCATCTGCTTCAGTTCGTCGTCGACCTGTTTGTCGTCGACCTTGACGCCGCGGGCCTTGACCTCCTGCGCCAGGAGCGTGTACGTGACGAGCTGATCGATGGCGCCACGATAGATCTCGTCGCGCCGCTCCTTCGGCACCGGCTGCCCGGCAGCCGCCTCCATCTGCATGATCAGCTTGTCGAACTCCGACCGGGGGATGGACTCGCCGTTGACACGCGCGAGCACGTCAGGCAGTTGTTCGGGCACGGCCTTGATCGGCTCGGGGGCAGGCGGGGGGGCCTGGCCCGCCGCTGACACCTGGCCCGGCGCGCTGGAGGCCTGGGCGGCGGTTCCAGGTTGCGGCTTCGAGCCGTCACTCGCCGGCTTGCGGCAGGCTGTCCCCGTAGAGGTCATGAGTACGAGCGCAGCAACGGCGCTCCAACGAACGTTCAGCATCCGTCCATTATGGCCGGAAAGTATGGAGCGGACAGACCGCGGTCGGTTCGGTGCCCTGGATGAACGCTTCGTTGAGGACGCGGGGACAGCCGGGCGTGGCGAGCGTGCCGGTATCCCGGTCGATGTCGACGAAGACGATCCCCTCGGGAGCCTCGAACGCCGCGTTCGTGTGGCCGGCGAGCGCGCGGATCATGAACGTCGTCCAGATGGGCAGCGCCGCCTGCGTTCCGCTCAGGCCGACGGGCTGGTTGTCGTCGAGCCCGACCCAGACGACCGTGAGGAGCTCCGGCGTGAAGCCAACGAACCACGCATCGCGCAGATCGTTGGTGGTGCCGGATTTGCCCGCCGCATCATGCATGAAGCCCGCAGCCCTGGCGCCCGAGCCGGTGCCCTCGTTGATGACGCTCCGCATCATGTTCGTGACGAGAAAGGTCGTGTCCGGACGCGCGATGCTCCTGGACTCGCCCTTGTGGAGCTCGAGATCCTGCCCACCGCTCACGATCCTTGCAATGGCGCGCAGCGGGCGGGTGGTGCCTGCGTTGGCGAACAACGTGTAGGCGCTGGCCACCTGGAGCGGCGTCGCCTCGAACACCCCGAGGGCGATCGATGGATAGGGGCGCGGCGGTGTGCCGGCGCCGACGCGGCGCCACAGACCCGCCACTTCGTCATACCCCGTTGTCTCCGCGACCTTGATCGTGGCGATGTTGCGCGAGAGGGCTAGCGCGCGACGGAGGGTGATCGCCCCTTCGTACTCGCCGTCGTAGTTCTTCGGCGTCCACGTCTGCTGGTTGAACTCCCACGTCGTCGGTTCGTCGAGCACCACGGTGGCCGGTGTGATGTCGGTGCGCCCCTGAGCGTAGGCCTGCTCGAAGGCAGCGAGGTACACGAACGGCTTGAAGACCGACCCGGGCTGGCGGTTGGCCGCGACCACCCGGTTGTATTGAGACTGGTTGTAGCTGCGGCCGCCGACGAGGGCCAGGATCTCGCCCGTGCGCGGATCGATGGCGATCAGCGCGGCCTGCGCCTTCTGCCGCTTGCGCTTCGAGAGGATCTCGTCGACGTGCGCGAGCCCGGCGCGCACGGCGTCATGCGCGATCTTCTGGAGGTGCAGGTCGAGCGTCGTATAGACGTCGACCGCGCCGCTCGCCTTGTACTTGTGCTGCAGCTCTTGGCTGATGTAGTCGACGAAATAGGGCGCCTCGTTCTCGAGAGAGCGCGTGGCGACCTGCAGGGGCTCCCTGGCCGCGCGTGCGGCCGCGTCCGCGCTGATGTAGGCGGCGTCAGCCATCGCCCGGAGCACGACGTTGCGCCGCTGCTTCGAGATCGCGGGGTTGTGAAAGGGGGAGTGACGCGGCGGCGACTGGATGACGCCTGCGATCGTCGCGGCTTCGCTCAGCGAGACGTTGGCAATGTCTTTCCCAAAGAACAGCCGGGAGGCCTCCGGCACGCCGTGAATGGCGAACGACCCGCGCTGGCCGAGCCAGACATCATTCAGATAGAGCTCGAGGACCTGGTCCTTCGTCAAGCGCCGCTCCAGCGCGATCGACATGATCCATTCCTGGTACTTCCGCACGGGGCTTCTCTCCGGCGTCAGGAACGTGTTTTTGACCAGCTGCTGCGTCAGGGTGCTGCCGCCCCGCATGCGGGGTTTGCCGCCCACCGCATAGGCGAAGAACGCGCCGACGACGGCGAGCGGATCCACGCCGGGATGCTCGTAGAAGCGGCGGTCCTCGATCGCGAGAACGGCCTGCACCATGCGCTGAGGGATGGCGGCTAGCGGCACGTCACGCCGTTTCTCCCGGCCCGTCGTGATCAGCGCGGTGATGAGCGGCGCATCGAGCGTCAGCTGATCGAACGTGCCCCGGGTGCCGACCGTTTCAATGTGGTCGATACCCGACGGGTCCTTCCCCTTGCCGCGCGCGCCGAATACGATGCGCTGCCGCTGACCCTTGTGATCCCCTTCGCGCGGAATGATCGCGATCGCCTCGCGGCCGACGGCGAACTCGCCGGGGTGCTCGACCCTCGCGCGATGCGCGTAGCCGAGGTCGTTCAGCCGGTCGACGAGCTGCTGGGGCGTGATCGCCTGGCCGCGGCGGACCTCGAAGGGACGCGCGAACACGCGCGGATCGGCGCGCTGAAATTCTCCATGGAGCCGCGCGTCGATCATGCGCGAAAACGTGACGTAGTAGTAGCCGGTGATGAGCGACAGGAAGAGGAAGGGAACGCCGAGGAAGAGGACAAAAAAGCGGGTCCAGCCGCGCTTGCGCCCGGAGGCCTTCGGGGCCGGCTTCACCTTCAGTTTGACCGCCGGTGTCGGCAGCCCCGGGCCGCGTTTGGTCATCTGGTCAGAGCATCATGACCCAGTGCTTGCCGAGATCGAGCGGCAACTCTTCGAGCAGACGGTCGACGAGCGCGGGCCCGTAACGATTCATGAAGAACGCCACGCCCAGGGTTCGTTCCTGGGGATGGCCCAGTGGGAACATCTGCCGCTGCGCATGCGCGAACTGGCGCCGCAAGGTCTCGTCGCGCTTCTTCGCCGCCTGGACGACCTTCCCCTGGAGCGCACGCAGGTCGTGCTCCATCCTGCCGAGCGTCGTCTTCGAAGCACCGGCGAGCGTCGGATCCACCTGCGGCATCACGTCGGTCACCCGCGCCATGGTCCGGCGCACCGATTCTTCCGCCTCGGCCAGCGCCTGTTCCACGTCCTTCGGGAGCAGGGATTGCAGCAACCGGTTCAACGCCGATTCATCCTGGGGTTGAAGCGCTTCGATCGGGACGTCGTACTTCGCCAGGAACCTCCCGGTCGCAGCGTCGATAAGGGTGGCGCCCGCCCGCGGGTAAATCAAGGGCATCGGCACGCCGAAGTGCTCGTAGATGCCCCGCAACTGCGCGAAATAGGCAAGCTCGCCCGGGCCGGCCACGTAACAGACGGTCGGAAAGATGGCGTCCTGCACGATCGGGCGGAGCAGGACGTTCGGGCTGAACCGCTCAGGGTGCTCGACCGCTTCGGCGGCGAGCCCCGACCGCGCATGGACCGCGTCACCGATGACGAACTGATCGCCGTCGCGACGAATAGGACGACGAGCCCCGTCCAGTTTGAAGAGGGACAGGTTCTCCGGCTGCGGTACGACTTGCGGCTGGTGACCGGCTTGCATCATCGCGTCACCGGCGCTCACGGCGAGAGCGGCCGTCGTGCCGGGGAACTGGAGCTCGCGCGCAAATAGATCCGCGACGAGTGGCTTTGCCGACGGATCTGCCGACTCGAACACGACGAGACCGAGCGGCCCAAGCAGGGTTTCGAGCCAGCGTGCAAAGGCCGTCGACATGCCTTCGCCCGGGCGCCACGCCGCACGGAGCGCCGACATGGTCCAGTCGGTGAAGTCGGTCCGGACGAGCGAGGCTTCGAGCTCGGCCAGTGTCGCGTCGACGCCATCGGTAAGGGTCAGCGCGGCGATCGGCAGCTGGCCGGTCCCTTCCACCGGTTCGAGTGCCACGGTGCGGGGCTGCAACTCCGCGTCGAGCACTGTCGTCGTCCGGACTTCATCCCAGTCGTGGTCCTCCCCGTCAACCCAGAAGATCGGGACCGCCGTGACACCGTGCTCGGCCGTCGTGCGACGGGCGAGCTGGATCGCGGTGATGGCCTTGAAGAGGGTATAAGCGGGACCGCCGAAGACACCGGCCTGCTGGCCGGTCAGGACCGCGACGGTCTCGACCTGCCCGAGCGTCTCGCCGGCGGCGCGCGCCTCCGGTGGTGCGTCTCGACGCGCCTGCTGCGCTGCGATGAGCGATGCGACCTCCGCGCGCCGGCGCGTGTGCTGCTGGGCGCGCGTGATCGCCCCCTCCCAGGCCTCGCGGCTGGTGGGATCTCCCGCAAACAAGGCGGAGACGTTGGCGAAGTTGTTGGCGTAGTCATCGACCAGCGGCCGGATCCACGGGAACCGGCGCACGTCGATGCCCGAAGCGGGTGGCACGGCTTCGTACTCTCTCAGAGCGCTTGGAAACATGTCAAGGATACCGGGGGGAATGTGTTACATTTCGTAAACCCCGCCCAGAGGAGATCTCGTCCCTGACCAGAGACGACCCAACAGCTTTCGAACCACCGCCCGCATTCGGCCCCTTTAGGGTGCTGCATCAGATTGGCGTTGGCGCGCTCGGTCCGGTCTTCCGCACGTATGAACCGACGCGCGATCGGCTCGTTGCGGTCAAGGTGTTTCGCCTCGACATCACGCCGGAGCAATCGCAATCGCTCGCCGACGAGCTTGCCGGGGCCGCGGAGGCCGGGCTCTTTCACCCATCTGTCGTTGAACCCATCGCGTCGGGTATGGAAGGCACGCTCGCCTATCGGGCGGAGGAGTACGTCGCGGCCGAATCCCTGGACGTGGCCATGCGGCACTACGCGCCCGCCCCGATCGACAAGGTCCTGCCCTTCATTACTCAACTGGCCGGCGCCATCGATTTTGCCCGCGCCGCCGGTGTCGGGCATGGGGCGCTCCACCCCCGCGACGTCTTCATCACGCCAGACGAGGCCAGGGCCACTGGATTCGGGGTCGTCGAGGCGCTCGAGCGCGTCGGCCTCCGCGCGCCGGTGCGTCGTCCGTATTCGGCGCCCGAACGAGTGGCCGGCGAACCCTGGAGTACGGCGGCCGACGTGTTTTCCCTCGCCGTGATCACCTACGAAATGCTGACCGGACGCCGCCCTGCCGGCACGGGTGCGCAGATAGAGCCGCTGACCGGCCCGACCGGGGACGCTCTGCACGCGGCGCTTGCGCAGGCCATGGACGACGATCCGGCGCGACGCTTTCCGACGGCGCTGTCGTTCATCTCGGCCCTCGAAGGTGCTGCCGTGGCCTTCGCCTTGCCGGTGGCGCTCCCCGGTGATCCGACCTCCCCCGACGACGACTTCGAAGACGACGTCGATACGCTTCAGGACGGCGGGGACGACGTTGACGAACTTGAGGAAGAGGTCGACGAAGTCGAGGACGACGTTGACGACGTCAGGGACGTCGACGCATTCGACGAAGCGGTGGTGGCTGAGTCGAAGGAGGCCGACCTCGTCGACGAGGAACAGGTCCTCGACGACATCGAGACCGAGAGGGATGACGACGACTTGCATTTCGCGCTGGGGAGGGACGAGCGCGAGACCGAAGACGCGACGGCGAACCTGGATCTCTTCGATTCCGAAGCGATCGAGGATCTCGCCCTTGAGGAGCCCGTCGAGCCCGTCACCGAACGCTTCGCCGACGAGTTCGGGTACGCGGCGATCGCCACGGAGGCACCGCGTCGCGACGACGACGATTTCGACGTGTCGAGCGACTCGTTCGATGCGCCACTCGAGCAGCGGGAGCCGGAGGAGGATGACGCGGCGTTGGCGGTCCCCGCGGTGATCGAACGCCCGGGCCCCGCGATGCTGCCCCTCGCCCTGACGCTGCTCGTCGGACTCCTGATCGGCGCTGCTGGCACGTACGCGGTGTTGCAGCGAGACGGGGGAACGGAGACGGCCGTGACGACTCCGAGCGAATCGGAGACGGTCCCGGCGGCGACGTCCCGGCCTCGGCCGGAAGACGGCAAGGCGTACAGCGAGCAGCGGGTCGCGCCGACGCGCGAACGACCGGCCGCACGGCCACCAGTCGGCGAACCGGTCGTGCCTGCCCCGCGAGTCCCGCCGAAGGCCAGCGCCCCCGCGGCGAGCAACGGACGACTGATCGTGCGCTCGACGCCCGAAGGGGCGGCGGTGACGATCGACGGACGCTGGCGCGGCCGCACACCGCTGACCCTCGACAACCTTGCGTTGGGCGCGCACGTCGTCCGTATCGTGCAGCCCGGGTTTTCCGTCGCGCGTGAGGAGGTGACCTTGTCGCCCCGGGCGGCGTCCCGCACGCTGACGTTCCGCCTGCAGCGCGCGCGCGGCGCCACCGCGCCCGCGCCCTCGCCTGAGGCGCCGAGTGCGTCTGCGGCGGGCTCGCTGTATGTCGTGTCCCGCCCGAGCGGCGCGCGCGTGTTCGTGGACGGCAAGCCGGCAGGCGTCACCCCGCTCCGCATCCCGGGAGTGCCCGGCGGTGCACATTCCGTGCGGCTGGAGCTGGCCGACCACCGCGCCTGGACCACCACCCGCCGCGTCAGCGGAGGGCAGGAAGCCCGCGTCACCGCGTCTCTCGATCCCATCCGATGAAAGCCACACTCGCTCTCGAGAACGGCATCTGGTACGACGGTGAATCATCGGGAGCCCCCGGGGAAACGTCGGGTGAAGTCGTGTTCAACACGAGCATGACGGGCTACCAGGAGATCCTGACCGATCCGTCGTACTCGGGCCAGATCGTCACGATGACATCTGCCGAGATCGGCAACTACGGGATTACGCCGGAAGACGGCGAGTCGCGCGGCGTGCAGATTGCCGGCTTCGTCGTCCGCGACGAATCCCCGATTGCCAGCAACTGGCGCTCGACCGGCACGCTGCGCGAGTACTTGACCGCCAACAATGTCGTCGCGATCTCGGACATCGACACGCGGGCGTTGACGCGCGTGCTGCGCTCGGCTGGCGTGATGCGCGGCGTCATCGCGACGGGAGACGTGGACCCGCGTGAGCTTGTCGAGAAGGCGCGCGCGGTGCCGTCGATGGAGGGATCGGACCTCGTGCTCGGCGTCACCTGCGCGGCGCCGTTCGACTGGGCCCCTGAGCCGTCTGACGAGTTCGCGCCGGTCCCCGAACGCCTCGCCGGTCGTCCGCTGAAGATTGCGGCGTACGACTTCGGCATGAAATACAACATCCTGCGCCGCTTCACGGCACACGGGTGTGACGTGCGGGTGTTTCCCGCGACCGCTCCTGCGGCCGAGCTCCTCGCCGCGGGACCCGACGGTGTGTTTCTCAGCAACGGGCCAGGCGATCCAGCCGTGCTCGACTATGCGATCCGCAACGCGCAGGAGCTGATGAAGGCGGACGTGCCGGTCTTCGGCATTTGCCTGGGGCATCAGATTCTCTCGCTCGCGCTCGGTGGACGCACGTACAAGCTGAAGTTCGGACACCGCGGGGCGAACCACCCGGTCAAGTCGCTCGAGACGGGCAAGGTCGAGATTACGTCGCAGAATCACGGGTTCGCGGTCGATCCTGACTCTCTTCCGAAGGGGGTCACGGTCACGCACGTGAACCTCTATGACGGCACGGTCGAAGGGCTGCGTCACGACACCAGGCCCGTGTTCTGCGTGCAATATCATCCGGAAGCCGCGCCGGGTCCGCACGATGGTGACTACCTGTTCCGGCAGTTTCTCGACGAGATGGAACAACGCGCGTAATGCCCAGACGTACTGACATCAAGCGCGTGCTCGTCATCGGTTCGGGCCCCATTGTCATCGGCCAGGCGTGCGAGTTCGATTATTCGGGCACGCAGGCCTGCAAGGCGCTGAAGGACGAAGGGCTCGAGGTCATTCTGGTCAACAGCAATCCGGCCACGATCATGACGGATCCGGAGATGGCGGACCGCACCTATGTCGAGCCGTTGACGCCGGAGATCCTCGACAAGATTCTCGAGCGTGAAAGACCGGACGCCATCCTGCCGACCGTGGGCGGGCAGACCGCCCTGAACTTGGCGGTGGCGCTCGAGGACAAGGGGATCCTCAAAAAGCACGGCGTCGAGCTGATCGGCGCGCAAATCGATGCGATCAAGCTGGCCGAAGACCGGTTGCTGTTCCGCGACGCGATGCGCGAGATCGGTGCCGACGTGCCGAACAGCCGGTCCTGCCGATCGCTGCAGGAAGCGCTCGACGCGCTCGAGGAGATCGGGTTTCCGGCGATCATCCGGCCGTCATTCACGATGGGTGGCGTCGGCGGCGGCATCGCGTACAACATCGAAGAGTTTCGCGAGATTGCCGGCCGCGGCATCGATCTGAGCCCCATCCACGAGATCCTCCTCGAGGAATCCGTCATCGGGTGGAAAGAGTTCGAGCTCGAGGTCATGCGCGACCGCGCGGACAATTTCGTCGTGATCTGCTCGATCGAGAACATCGATCCGATGGGCGTGCACACGGGCGACAGTATTACCGTCGCCCCGGCGCTGACACTCACGGACCGCGAGTACCAGCGGATGCGGGACCTCGCGCGGCGCATCATCCGGCGCGTCGGCGTCGAAACGGGCGGATCGAACATCCAGTTTGCGATCAACCCCGAGAACGGCCGGATCATCGTCATCGAGATGAACCCGCGCGTGTCGCGATCATCGGCGCTCGCGTCGAAGGCCACCGGGTTCCCGATCGCGAAGATCGCCGCCAAGCTGGCGCTGGGCTACCACCTCGACGAGATCCCCAACGACATCACCCGCCTGACGCCCGCCTCCTTCGAGCCGACGATCGACTACGTGGTCGTCAAGGTGCCCCGGTGGGCGTTCGAGAAATTCCCCCGCGCCGATCGGACCCTGACGACGCAGATGAAGTCGGTGGGGGAGGCGATGGCCATCGGCCGGACCTTCAAGGAAGCGTTCATGAAGGCGTTTCGGTCGCTGGAGCTGGGCGCGGCCGGCTTGCTGTTCGGACAGCCCGGGAGTGGGGGACCGGAAGGCCTGACCAATGAGGAGGAACACGGGGCGCTGCAGCGCGACCTGAGCGTGCCGACCGACCGGCGCATGTGGGCGGTGTTCCGCGCATTCGACCGTGGCTGGAGCGTCGAGGAGGTGCACCAGCTGACGAAGATCGATCCGTGGTTCCTCGTCCAGTTCTCGCAGATCGTCGAGCTGCAGCGGTCCGCCGCGCTCGTCGGGCTGCGCGGGATGTCGTCGGACCTGTGGCGGGCGCTCAAGCGAGCCGGCATCGCCGACCGCGAGCTTGGAACCGTGCTCGGGGTGGACGAAGAGGCCGTGCGCAGCAGGCGGCTCGAGCTCGGGATCACGCCGGCGTACAAACGGATCGATACGTGTGCCGCCGAGTTCGAGTCCTTCACGCCCTACATGTACGGCACGTACGAGAAGGAATGCGAAGCGGACCCGACGCCTCGACAGAAGGTCGTCATCCTGGGGAGCGGGCCGAACCGGATCGGGCAGGGGATCGAGTTCGATTACTGCTGCTGTCACGCGGCGTTCGCGCTGCGGGACGAAGGGTTCGAGACCGTCATGATCAACTGCAATCCCGAGACGGTCTCCACCGACTACGACACGGTGGACCGGCTGTACTTCGAGCCGCTGACCTTCGAAGACGTCTCGGCGATCATTACGCGCGAGCGGGAGGCTGGCGGTGACGTCGCCTGCGTCGTGCAATACGGCGGGCAGACCCCGTTGAAGCTCGCCTTGTCGCTGCAGGAAGCAGGGATCCGCATCATCGGTACGTCGCCGGACTCGATCGATCTCGCCGAGGACCGCGAGCGGTTCGCGAAGCTGCTGTGGGACCTCGGCATCCCGCAGGCGCCGAGCGGCATCGCCACGTCGATCGAGGAAGCGCGGGATGTGGCCGCGACGATCGGGTTCCCCCTGGTCGTCCGTCCGTCGTACGTGCTGGGCGGCCGGGCGATGGCGATCGTGTATGACATGGGCGCGCTCGATCGGTATATGACGCACGCCGTCACCGCGTCCCCGGGGCATCCGATCCTGATCGACAAGTTCCTCGAGGATGCCGTCGAGCTCGACGTCGATGCGGTGGCGGACGCCACCGGTGCCGTGGTGATCGGCGGGATCATGGAGCACATCGAAGAGGCGGGCATCCATTCCGGTGACAGTTCCTGCGTCATTCCGCCGTTCAAGGTCATCCCGCGTCACGTGGAGGTGATCCGCGATTACACGCGGCGCATCGCGCGGGCGCTGAAGGTCATCGGCCTGATGAACGCGCAGTTTGCCATCAAGGAGGACACCGTGTACGTGCTCGAAGTGAATCCGCGCGCCTCGCGCACCGTGCCGTACCTGTCGAAGGCGACCGGCGTGCCCCTCGCGAAGATTGCGGCCCGGGTCATGATCGGTCGCACGCTCGCGCAGATGGGGTTCACGGAGGACCTCGAGGTGAATGGCTTCTTCGTGAAGTCGCCGGTGTTTCCGTTTGTGCGCTTTCCCGGCGTCGACACGATCCTGGGACCGGAGATGAAGTCGACCGGCGAGGTCATGGGCGGGGCGGAGACGTTCGGCAACGCGTTCGCGAAAGCGTCCATTGCCGCCGGCGTGGAGTTGCCGCACGGTGGGACGGCGTTCATCAGCGTAAACAATCACGACAAGCCGGCGGTCGTGCAGATCGCACGCGATCTGCTGGAGATCGGCTTCGCCATCGTGGCGACCCGCGGCACGGCGAACTACCTGCGCGCGCACGGCGTCGATGCGGAGATCGTCTTCAAGGTGAACGAGGGACGGCCGCACGTCGGCGACGAGATCCTCAACGACCGGATTCAGCTCGTGCTGAATACACCGCTTGGCCGGGAATCGTTCTTCGACGACCGCACCGTTCGGCGGGTCGCCATGATGCACGGCGTGCCCTGTATCACGACGCTGACGGGGGCGGCTGCGGCGGTCAACGCGATCAGGTCTCGAAACACCGAGGAGCTGACGGTCCGCGCGCTGCAGGACTACCACGCAGAAAGTGCCAGGCTGAAAGCCTGAGCTCGCCGTCATAACTGCGCCCCCCAGAATAGGGGACAGCCACCTTTACCCGTAAGTCGTTGACAGGGTAAAGGTGGCTGTCCCCTATTCGAGGACCGGGGGATTGCAGCGCCACACGGCGTGCGTGTCCCCGCGGCGATCGCCGCCATCCCACTCCTCGCCGGATCGGCCGTCGGCGTCCTCCTTGTCGATGCCATCCCCGAACGCCTGGCCTTCGCCCTGGCGGCCGCCGCGCTCTTCGCCCTTGTCGCGGGCTGCGGATTTCTCGGCGACGGCCTCGACTGGATCGTCGTCGCCATGGTCGCGGGAGGCTGCCTCTCGGCGGGCGTCTCGGTGGGCGCGTCGAGCGCGCGTGACTTGTATGCGCCGCCGCTCCTGCGGTGGTTCGACGCGCGCGTAGATGATGGAGGCGATCCGGTCCTCATCGAAGGGCGTCTTCGGGACGATGGGGCGCTCACCGAGCACGGTGTGGCTCTCACCATCGACGTCGACAGGGTGGCGCCACTCGCCGCGCCCCAGACGGCCGCGGCGGGAGGCGTGCGCCTCGTCGTGGCGGGGCGTGTCTCACCCCCCGACCTGGCCCGCTGGCGCGCAGGGCGAACCGTGCGGCTACCCGCAGTGCTCCGACACCCTGCCAGGTTTCACGATCCGGGCGTCCCCGACGAGACGCGCGCCCTGGCGCGCCGCGGGATCGTGCTTGCGGGGACCGTCAAGAGCGGGTCTCTCGTGGAGGTCCTTCACGACGGCACGCCGCTCACCGAGGTCGCTGCGGCGATGCGCGCGCGCACGCGGGCGATCCTGTCCGCCCAGGTCGGGCGGCACGGTCTGCGCTCGTCCGCCATCGCAACCGCGATCCTGATCGGGGACCGCACCGGGCTGTCGGATGAAGACGAGCGGCGGTTGAGGGACGCGGGCACGTACCACGTCATTGCGATATCGGGCGGCAACATCGCCATCCTCACCGCCATACTCATGGCGATCGCCAGGCTGTTCCGTGTTCCGGTTTGACCTGCCCCCTCTAATCCGCCCCGCGTAGAATGAGGGTCCTCCGAATCAAAGGAGGATCGATGAAGCGGAGCAAGTTCACCGACGAACAGATTCTGAAGATTGTCCGCGAGGGAGGCCGGCCGGAAGGTCGCCGACCTCTGTCGCACGCACGGGATCACCGAGCAGACGTATTACCGCTGGAAGGCAAAGTACGGCGGCATGGAGCTCAGCGAGATGCAGCGCTTGAAGCAGCTCGAGGACGAAAATCGCCGGCTTAAACAGATCGTCGCCGAGCAGACCCTGGACATCCAGGCACTGAAGGCGGTGGTCGCAAAAAAATGGTGAGCCCCATCGCTCGGCGCGAGGCGGTGGGGTGGCTCCGGACGCGCGGGACGAGTCTGCGACGGGCGTGTCGCGTGATCGGGCTGAGTTCGGCGACGTGGCGGTATCAGCGCCGCGCGAACCCGACGAACGATCGACTCCTCGCCCGCCTCCACGCCCATGCCGCGACGCGAGCGCGATTTGGGTATCGGCGGCTGCACGTCCTCATCGGGCGCGAGGGACTGACCGTGAACCACAAGCGGCTGTATCGCGTGTATCGCGCGGCGGGACTCCAAGTGAGCCGCCGCCGGCGGAAACGGCTCACGCGCGGCGAGCGCGTCCCGTTGCCGGCGCCGAGCCAGGGTCGCGAGCGGTGGTCGATGGACTTTACGCTCGACACTCTTGCGGACGGCCGGGCCTTTCGGACGCTCAACATCGTTGACGATTTCACGCGGCAGTGCGTCGCCATTGAAGTCGATCGGTCGTTGCCGGGTCTCCGCGTGGCGCGCGTGCTGGATCGGCTCCACGCGGCCATCGGCTTGCCGCAGATCATCGTCGTGGATAACGGGCCGGAGTTTGCGGGTCGCACGCTGGACGCGTGGGCCTATCGCACGGGCGTCACACTGCGCTTCATTCGTCCAGGCAAGCCGATCGAGAACGCCTACGTCGAGAGCTTCAACGGCAAATTTCGCGACGAGTGTCTGAACGAGCACTGGTTTGTGAATCTCGCCGATGCGAAGACGACGATCGAAGCCTGGCGCGTCGATTACAACACCGTCCGGCCGCACAGCTCGCTCGACAGCGCTACCCCGGACCACTTTGCCACGACCACGGCGGGGGCTCGCCGGCTGCCGCCGGCTCCCCTGCATGAAGAGCGTGTATTGAGGGGCTCCGGCTTTTTCAGACCGACCGTAGGGTGAGAGTTGCGGCACAATCGGGCCCAAGGGGCCAGGAGGCGTGCCGTGAAGAAGAAGCGATTTTCGATCGAGCAAATCACTGCGGTGTTGCAGCAAGT
>DATLXP010000179.1:0-5606 GCA_035575695.1 Vicinamibacterales bacterium | reverse complement strand
TACCATTTGCCATGCAGGATGCGTTTTTCAGCATCCTGCTACAGTTCGATGGGCGCTGGTTGACCGCCACTCGCGCGATGGACCGGGTCGGCCAGCTCGGAACCGGCGCCGACGACCGGCTCGATGAATTGGCGATAGGCGTCCTCGTACCCCCGGTCCACGAGCTCGCCGAGCGTCTGCACGCGGTCGGACCGCTCATCGTAGACGCCGGCAAAGTCGAACGACCCCAGGGGATGGTGTGCGGGTCGAATGACGAAGAACCCGGCGAACCGTCCGGCGAACTGCTCCTGCACATCGCGCAGTGACGCGGCTTCGAACGCGGCGAGCTGCTCGCCGGCGCGGCCACGGAGGTCCGATCGGCTCGCGCTCAGTTCGTGCGCCTTCGCCGCCATGGGGGATGGCGCGACGAGGATGATTTGCTCGGCGCCGGCGTGGACGGCTTCCTCGACCAGGCGACCGAGGGCGTCCGGGCGGTCGCACAGGCGGTGGGTTTCCCCGCGCCATGGACCATCAGCAGCGAAGGTGATCAGATGCGGATCTGTCGCGAGCGGGACCGACAGCGCCGCGGCCAGCGCATCGACGACGTGGTCGCGTGCGGCACCCGCAAGGTCGAACGCCTCCGCCTGACGCAGCTCGGGTTCGGCGTGCGTTCGCGAGAAGAACCGTCCGCGGTGATCTGGCGCGAGCAGGCAGAACACGAGGTCCCGCCGTGCATCGATGTCGTGGACCAACAGCAGCAGCTCGCGGAAGCCGGGTTGCCCCAGGTTGTCTGCGAGGAGGTCGACGTACTTGCGCGCCAGTTCCGTGTGGGAAGGGATCGCGAGCGGCGCCGCGCCGCGGATCAGGCTCCAGATCTCGGAGGCGCAGCGGTCGACGATCGCGGCGGCCGACAGCGGCGCGCTGAACAATCGCCAGAACGATCCCGCGCGCGCGCGTCGCCGCGTACGTTCCCGCAGAAATCCCACCAGCGCGGCGGCTGCGAGGATTCCCGCCGCGACGAGCAGCGTAAACAGCACGAGCCGGGGGACGACCGTCGGCAGGGCGGCCGGGGCGAAGAGCGCATCGATCCAGCGCGTGTAGGTCGTCGTCAGCGCCGCCCCGGCGCTCTCGAGGCCAAGCAGGGTCGCCAGCATCCCGAACAGACCGACCAGCACGGCGAGCGCGAGCAGCGCGATGGGGATGAGAAAGACGATGCCCGCTATACCCACCGCCAGGCCGGCATATCGGAGCGGCGTGCGCCACCCGTAGAACCGTCTCGCCGCCGGCCCCTTCCAGATGCCCGACGGTTCCCAGACGCGGGTCCCGCCGTCGATCGCGGCCAGCAGCGCCGACGCCGCGCCGACGCCCCTGCCGCCTACCAGATCGATTTTGATGCCGGCTTCGTGGAGGGCCCGAAGCACGCCCGCGTGGTACGCGCCCGCCGTCCCCGTCCCGGTCAACAACAGCGCCGTGCGGAGCCGTGTCGAATAGGAGCGGTCGGGCGCGTCCGGCGTGCTCACGTCCGGGTGCCATCCTCATCGTGGAGCGTGATCAGCTTCACGACTTCAAAACGGCGGCTGCCGTTCGGCGCGCTGACATTGACCTCGTCCCCTTCTTCCTTGTTGACGAGGGCACGGCCGATCGGCGAGGCGGTGGAGATCATGCCGCGGTCGGGGTCCGCGTCTTCGGGCATCACGAGCTGATAGATGATCGTCTGCCCGTTCACGTCCTTCAGGTGGACGGTCGAGCCGAAGCCCACCTTGTCGTGCGGAATCTTGTCGAGGTTCATCAACGAGATCTCGCCCACGCGCTTCTTCAACATGGCCACGCGCGCCTCGACGAGCCGCTGGCGCTCTTTGGCCGCCTTGAACTCCGCGTTTTCACGCAAGTCACCCAGTTCGCGCGCGCGCAGAATCTCCCTCGGCAGCTCGGTCCTCAACTCTTTTTCGAGCTGGTGAATCTCTTCTTCGAGCTTCTTGAGGATGCGGGCTTTCATGGTCGAGATGGTAGCAGGGAACGCACGAATTCATAAGCAATTACGGGGGAGCAAACTAGAATCGCCATGTGGACCAGATCACCAGTCGACAGAACGCGGTCGTGAAGCGTTTTCGCGCGCTGGCACGTGGTCGCGAGGGTGATGAATACGTGCTGCTCGATGGCCCGCATCTCATCGAGGAGGCGCTCGCCTCAGGCGTCACCATCGAAACCGCCGCGTTCGCTGAAAGCGCTGCACTCGGCCGGCTCGCGTCGCTGCTCGAGCGCGTCCAGCGGGCCGGGGCCCGTACGGCGACCGCGCCCGACGCCGTCTTCCACGCCCTGAGTCCCGTGCAGCACCCGTCGGGCGCCGTGGCGATCGCGAGGTTTCCGACGGCGTCGATTGGATCGGCCCTGAACCGGCCGCCGCAGCTGGTCGTGATGCTCGAGGGGGTGCAGGACCCCGGCAATGTGGGCGCCATCATCCGGGCCGCGGAAGCCTGCGGATCCACAGGCGTGCTCGTGAGCCCCGGCTCAGCCGATCCCTACGGGTGGAAAGCGCTGCGCGGCGCCATGGGCAGTTCCTTCCGGTTGCCGGTCGCGACCGACGTCTCCCCTGCCGACGCTGTCCACGCGGCACGGGCAGCCGGTCTGCGTGTGTTCGCCGCTGTGCCTCTGGGTGGAACGCCGCTCGACCGGTGCGACCTTCGCGGGCCGGCGGCGGTACTGTTCGGAGGTGAGGGGGCCGGCCTGCCGCGTGACGTGCTGCTGCAGGTCGACGAGCGCCTGACCATCCCCATGCAGCCCCCGGTGGAGTCGCTCAACGTGGCCGTCGCCGTGGCGCTCGTGTTGTACGAGGCGTCGCGCCAGAGGTCCGATGTCGCTCTTTGACGATCCGGCGGCCCCAGCCCTCCCGGTGCCCATCGACCCGTCCGCTCCGCTGGCCGAACGGATGCGGCCTCGCACGCTCGACGAGTTCGTCGGGCAGGAGGCGCTCATCGCGCCGGGGCGCCCGCTGCGCAACGCCATCGATCAGGACCGCCTGCAGTCGATCATCCTGTGGGGTCCCCCGGGCACGGGCAAGACGACGCTCGCCCGCCTCATCGCGACCGCCACGCGCGCGCACTTCATCGCGTTCAGTGCCGTCATGTCGGGCATCAAGGAGATCCGCGCCGTCATGGCGGAAGCGGAAGAGGCGCGACGGCGCCGCGGCCGCCGGACGCTGCTCTTCATCGACGAGATCCACCGCTTCAACAAGGCCCAGCAGGATGCCTTCCTGCCTCGCGTCGAAGCGGGCGACATCGTCCTCATCGGCGCGACCACGGAAAACCCGTCCTTTGAAGTGAACTCCGCCCTGCTCTCGCGGTCGAAGGTGCACGTGCTCAAGGCCCTCGGCCTGCCGCAGATCATCTCGATCCTCCGGCGGGCTGTCGATGACGGCGAGCGCGGGCTCGGCCACCTCGGGCTCGATGTCGAAGAGGACGCGCTGACCGCGATCGCGAAGTATGCGAACGGTGACGCGCGCGTCGCGCTGAACTTTCTGGAGGGGGCCGCCGGGACGGGCGCGCGGTCGCGTCTCGACGCCGCACTCGTGGCGGACCTCGCGCAGAACCGGGCGCTGCTCTACGACAAGTCAGGCGAAGAGCACTACAACCTGATTTCGGCGCTGCACAAGTCGATGCGCAACAGCGATCCCGATGCGGCCGTCTACTGGCTGGCGCGCATGCTGGAGGCGGGAGAAGATCCACTCTACGTCGCGCGGCGGCTGGTGCGTTTTGCGTCCGAAGACATCGGGACGGCCGACCCGCAGGCGCTGACGATCGCCATGGCCGCGAAAGAGGCCGTCCACTTCATGGGGATGCCCGAGGGGAACACCGCGCTCGCGCAGGCCGCCATCTACATGGCGGTCGCCTCGAAGAGCAACGCCGTCTATCGCGCGTATCTCGAGGCCGCCGAGGCCGCGCAGAAGGAAGTGGCGGAACCGGTGCCGCACCACCTGCGGAACGCGCCGACGAAGCTCATGAAGGCGCTGGAGTACGGGAAAGACTACCGGTATGCGCACGATGAGGCCGAGGGCATCGCGCGCGGAATGGAGTGCCTGCCGCCCGCCCATGCAGGGCGCCGCTTCTACCAGCCGGTGGATCGAGGACTCGAGTCGCGGATCAAGCAGCGGCTCGAGGAGATCCGAAAGAAGCCGTCCTGAACCGGGTCACAGCGTCGGGGCGACCGCGTATTTCGCCGCGATCTTCTGAACGGTATTGACATTCCTGAACGTCGCCGGCGTGCCCAGCACCTTCTCGAGCCGCGGACCGGACACGGTGGAGTCGCTGAACGCCTTCTGGCACCGCCAGTACACCTCCTGCCCGATCACCAGCAGCGAGTCCACCTCGTTGGACATCCCGGCCACGGCACGCGCGGCCGCCCGTGGAGGCCTCTCCTTGAGAAAGCCGACATAGAGCGTCACGCCGTCGCCAGGCGCAACATCCCTGCGTTGAACGGTATCCACGACAGCGCTCACGTTCTCGATCGACCGCACCATCGTCGTGACCTCGTAGCCCAGGGTCGCCCCGAGCGCCTTCTCGATGGCGCTCTCGAGATCGCCCGGAGCATCGGGCGACTCGAAGATCACGTTCCCGCTGGCGATGAACGTAGAGACAGTGCTCAGCTCGAGCTTTTCGAAGATCCGCCGCAGCACGTCCATCTTGACGATGCGCCCGCCGACGTTGACGGCACGAAGAAACGCGACGTACCGCATGGTTGCGTCGCCGCTCAGGCGCTGCATAGGTGCTCGAAGTATACGAGCAGAACGCCCGCGGCACCCCGGCACCCCCCGGCACCTTGGCACCTTGCCCCGTGACGTGATGAAATCACCCGATGGCCTCCCGCACCAGCCGCGCCGGCGATTCCATCGAAGACTTCTGCCGTGCGTGCAAGACCGATCGGATGCACACAGTGATAGCCGCCGATCCCGAGGGGCAGCCGCTTCGGGTCGTGTGCGGCTTCTGCCGAAGCGATCACAACTACCGCGGCGGCCCGCGCGTGGATCCATTTGGCGATCGCTACGAGCGCGAGCGCCAGGTCGAACAGTCTCGGACGGGCGCGCGTCCGGCGCGCGAGCCGCGCCCTCCCTTCCCCATTGTCAGCGAACGCGAAAGGACCGCGCCTGCCATGACCGACATCGCGAGTGCAGATATCGAAATGCTCCTGCGCCGGATCATCCGCGAGGAGACTGGCATTACAACGGTGGCGCCTGCCGACAAATGGCGCGGGGGCACGCTGGCGCTTCGGCCCGGCAATGCCGAGCTCCAGGAGAAAACCTGGCCGATCGAGACCTTCTTTCACAAGATCGTGATGGTGAGGAACCGCCTGCGGACCCTCGAGCAGCAGGTCAACGCGACGGACATGCCGGCCGACGTGAAGATCAAGCTCCAGAGCTACATCAGCGGATGCTATGGATCGCTGACCAGCTTCAACGTGCTCTTTGCGGAAGAGGCCGATCAGTTCAAAGGGGGCGGCGACTAGATTCGCTGAAAGTTCTTTTCCACTTCGCGCCGCGTGATCCGCAGCACGACCGGACGGCCGTGCGGGCAGACGGACGAATACGCCGTCCGCCGCAACTCCTCGAGGATGTACCGCATCTGCTCGAGACCCAG
>DATLXP010000178.1:0-6795 GCA_035575695.1 Vicinamibacterales bacterium | reverse complement strand
AGCGGCGGCCCGCTTCGCTGATCACCGGATCTTCGAGACTCCCGTAAACGATCGCGGCATGATGCCGCCGGCCGAGGGGTGGTCGAGATCTCCGACACCGGCCCCGGCATCCCGCCGGCGGTGCTCAAACGGCTGTTCGAGACAGCGGCCGCCGACCTGTGCCGGGCCTCGTGCTGCATCAAGCGGCGGCGGCGATCGCTCGTCATCAGCGGCAGGGCGAATTGTTACCTCTCGACCAACTGGCGCGCGAACTCCACGTGCACGTGCGCACCCTGCAGGCGGCCGCTCGCACGGGACGGCTCGACGCGACATTCAGTGTGCGGTGCGTGTTTGGACGCCCCATCCGGTACGCCACGCGAGCGGCCGGGGAACGGTTTCTCACGACGCACTACCGACGGTTTGGAGGTCAGCAGGTGTGCCCGCCTCCGTTGCCGACCGTTCCCGACGATTACGATGCGTGCGTACGGCAGCTACGTCGGCGGCTCGGCCTCACCCAAGCGGCATTAGCCCGACTGGTGGGCGCTGCGGGCAAGGCCGTGGTGTACCAGTGGGAATCGCGGAAGCGCTCGCCATCGCCCGTGCTGTGGCAACACCTCTTAGAGCTGCAGCGCCGCCGCACATGAGGCGCAGCCTTCTTCTCGAGACTCCCGCGGCTCACGGTTATTCCCGTCTGGATGAATTCCTTTCGTGTATGGGGTCCGCGGACGGGGAGCTCGTGGGTCGGTCAACACTGCGGCGTTGATCATTACGTATCCTAGGATCCATCCCACATGTGGGCACCTGAGTGCCGGACTGGAGGACGTCGGCGGGCGACCTTACGGGAGCCGACGATGCAGCTCGTCCAAGAAGTTCAGTAGGAAGGTCGCGTGAACCGAGCCTTTCTCTGGACGAGTCTGATGATGCACGCGACGCTCGGCTGGTGCCCGCCGTCTCTGTGGTTCCGGCCCATGGGATTCCGCACACGGTTCGAAATTCAGGCAGAGCGCGAAGAGCTCCTTCGGCGTTTGGGCGAAACTGCAGGCCTGACGGGCTCTCGATCGCGTCTGGAGGAAAGCGATTCGTCGCAGTGAACCCTCTAGTCGCGATCGCGGATCACGACGGCGGTGGGGACGACGTGGTTGATCTCGTAACTCCGCCGATCCTTGTCCCGGTCCATGGGCTGCGTTCGTCCTTGGCTGTCGGTCGCTCGCACCATCACGGAGCGCTCTCCGGCGGTTGGCTGCCAGTAGAACTCCCATGATCGCCAGGTGTGCTGTGAAGCCGGCGACGTCAGCCGCGCCGTTGCCCATTTCTTGCCGCCGTCGACGCTCACCTCAACCCGCGCGACCGTTCCCACGCCGGTCCACGCCTGACCCCGTACGATGTACCTCTCACCGGCCGGAATGATGCTACCCATCTCCGGATCGATGATGATCGACTTGACCTGCAACTCCGTGACAGGGATCAGGGTCGGTGTTCCGTTCATCCGCTCCCACCGGCTGTACTGCAGCGACTGGAAGAATCCATCGAACGGCTTGTCAGTCACCACGATGCGTTTGAGCCACTTCACTGACGCCATTCCATACCAACCCGGAACGACGACACGGACGGGGAATCCGTGGGACCTGGTCAGGTCTGTGCCGTTCATCTTGTAGGCCAGCAACACGTCGCCGGCGCGTGCGGTCGCGACGGGCACGCTACGCGCA
This sequence comes from Vicinamibacterales bacterium, assembly GCA_035575695.1. Taxonomy (GTDB): domain Bacteria; phylum Acidobacteriota; class Vicinamibacteria; order Vicinamibacterales; family 2-12-FULL-66-21; genus JACDCA01. The sequence goes on along the minus strand of DATLXP010000178.1, from coordinate 5,110 downwards.
AAATGGATGTCGCCCGGTGAGGTCGGCTGATCCTCAATTTCACCATGGTCGGCACCCTCGAACATCACGTCGACGGCCGTCGACAATATGCCGACTCGTTCGAGCAGCGCCGTTAACGGAACCCCGGTGAATTCGGCATTGCCCGCCGCTCCCGATTGCCACTGAACGCCCTCCTCTTTTGGTGCCAGGAACACCCGACCGTTGCCGGCACACTCAATCACCGTCACCTGGGACTGAGTCGCCATTGCCGTCAGCTCGCGATACGAGAAGTTGTCCGGCTTCTTGACGGCACCTTCGACGCTCAGCCGCCACGTCGATCGCTTGAGATCGGGCTCAGCGAAGTGGTTACGCACGTAGAACTGCTCGGATGGTGTGATCGATTCTCGGAGCGCGGATTGCGGTGATTCCAGGTTGAGCGGCTCTTTCTCACGAAGGATCAGGCCGGAACCAGGCAGCACTTTTGATGATCGCCGCGGTCTTGCGCGGGTGGGACGCTTCTTCGCCATGAATCCATCCTTCCCTCTATGCAGCCGCGACGAAATACACGGCCATCAATACTCCGACCACGATGAGCAGTAACGCAATCGATATGCCGAGCCACGTGGGTCGGCCCACAAACGGTTCGCCGCGATTGAGACGGCGGATGGTCGACACATGCGTCGCAGTGGACGCCGCGGTGAGCAGCACGCCGAGACCAATCAGCTCGATCCCAAACCACCGTGAAACGCCGGCGGGAGGCGGCGGACCACCCTGCATGGCGGCCATCTCCCGCAAGAACAGCCCGAATCTCGCGACTACAAATCCGAATCCCATCAAGGCAAGGCCGGTTCTGATCCACGCGAGGAAGGTGCGCTCCGCTGCGAAAAACACCCGCGGATCCGGCTCCGATGTCATCGCCCGAGGCTGGTCATCCTCCAATCCTCACATCTTGGCGCACAGTCTGGTCCCCGGCTCAGAAAATCTACCGGTCCATCCGAGGTAGCCCACGTTGCACGTTCTCCTGATGCGCGGCAAGATGGGTAGATGAAGGAGTCCGCCGAGGTGGCGGTTGGTCGCCTGTTCGAGGAGCACGGGGCTCGTTTGTACCGACTCGGCGTGCGGTTCTGTGGCAACGCTGACGAAGCCCACGACCTGGTGCAGGACGTCTTCCTGCAGGCGTTTTGCAAATGGAAGCAGTTTGATGGCCGGTCCTCGCCATCGACGTGGCTGGACACCATCGCCGCTCGGCGATGCCAGCGACGCCATCGACGTCGTGCCGGTGAGCCGGCATCGATGACGTCACTCTCCTCACTCGCCCCGTCGCCGCAGGACCGGATCGTGCACATCGCGTCTGACTCGAACCCGTTCGACGACGCAGCCCGGGAACAGTTGCAAGACCGCGTGGCGTCAGCGGTGGCCGAATTGCCTCCGCAGATGCGACTGCCGCTCGTTCTTGCGGAAATCGCGGAGATACCGCTCAACGATGTCGCTCGAGTGTTGGGCCTCAAGCTGGGAACGGTCAAGTCGCGTGTTCACCGGGCGCGTCTTGCCGTACGCGAACGTATTGCGGCCGGCCTGCCTTCTCGTCCTACGCCGGCGACCGATCATCCGTTCGGACATCCAACACCTGCGGGTCGCGCGCCATGAGTTGGCGCTGCAGTTCCTTGGGAGCGATCTGGGGCGTGCGGGCCACACCTAGTCCCGCGTCGCTCCAGGCCGACATGCCACCCTGAAGGAATCTGACGAGTGGCGCGAGGGTCATCTGCCAGGGGCACTGCACATCATGGGCGGCTACCTGCCCGACCGGGTCGGCGAGGTCGCCCGCGATCGGCCGCTGGTCGTGATGTGTGGCAGCGGCTACCGGTCCACGATAGCGGCGAGTGTGCTCGAGCGCGCGGGGTTCACAGATATCACGAACCTGACAGGCGGGATGAAGGCCTGGAAAGAGGCGGGCCTCGATACGACACGAGAAACCGCCGACGAGACGACAACCGTCCAGAGTCAACGATGACGCCGCAGTTGGTCGCCGGTTTTGCGCTGACCGGGCTTGTGGGGGCATCGCTCGGGCTGCTCGGTGCCGGCGGCTCGATCATCATGCTGCCCGTGCTGGTCTATATCGTCGGCGTGGAGCCGCACGCCGCCGTGCCGTTGTCGCTGGCGATTGTAGGCACCACAAGTCTGGTGAGCGTCGCCGTTCATTCGAGGGGGCGCGAGATCCGATGGGGGACTGCGCTCCTCGTCGGTGGCGCCGCGCTTGGAGGAACCTACCTCGGTAGCCGGCTCACCGCACTCGTGCCCGGTTCGGTGCTCCTGCTGTCGTTTGGCTTGCTGCTGGTCCTGGTCGGCTTCCGGATGTGGCGCTCGCCCGAGAACGAGAATGTCACGACGACTCCGCAGCGACCGTCGCTGATGTTAGCGACCGGATCGTTCGTTGGCCTGCTGACGGGCTTTCTCGGTGTCGGTGGCGGATTCTTGATCGTCCCGGCGCTGGTCAAGGTCGGCGGGCTCGGCATGCGCCAGGCGATCAGGACGTCGCTCGTCGTCATCGCGATGAGCAGCGTCGCGGGTCTGGCTGCGCACCTCGCACACGGTAATGGGCCGTCGGTGGGGCTCGCCGTCCCCTTGACGATGGCGGCAGTCGTTGGGATGGCCGCTGGCAGCCAAACTGCACGGTATGTCAGCGGCGTGCATCTGCGTCGAGGGTTCGCCGGTTTCGTCACGACCGTCGGCTCCACTCTGATACTCGTGAATATACCGGCGGCGATTCGCATGCTCGGCTGAATACGGCAACGAAGAGGAGGATGTCATGGAATTCGTGGCGTTTATGCGTTCGTGGGCAGGTCGCTTGATACGGATAGCGGCAGGCGCCCTGTTGATGTGGTACGGGATCACGCAAATGACCGGCACGGGCGGATTGCTGGTGGCAGCTCTCGGGGTCGTGCCGATTGCCGCCGGAGTGTTCAACTTCTGTCTGATCGGTCCGTTGTTCGGCTTCACGTTGATGGGTCGACCGGTAACACGTCCATAAAGGAGATGCGATGTTGACTGCATTGGGCGTCCTTGGGGCGTGGATCGCGCTTCAGTGGTGGGTGCTGCCACGACTCGGGGTGCCGACGTGAGCGGTGCCGAACCCGCGCGGGGCGCGGGCATGCGGATCTGAGCGCGAGACCGACCACACGCGGAGTGACGAGTAACTGTTTCAATGATGAACCTATTGCAAGAGCCTTGGCCGTGGTACATCGCCGGACCCCTGATTGGACTGATGGTGCCGTTGCTGCTGCTGATCGGCGGCAAACCGTTCGGCATTTCGTCGAACCTCCGTCACTTATGTGCAGCGACCGTGCCGAGCGGGATCCCGTTCTTCGAGTACGACTGGAAGCGCGAAGGCGGATGGAATCTGCTGTTCGCGCTCGGGATCGTGATCGGTGGTCTCGTCGCCACCACCGTGCTGTTGCCCGACGGCTACGCGGTCGCAATCTCGAGTGCCACCCGGTCCGATTTGCGCGCGCTTGGCATTCATGATCTCTCGGGGCTCGTGCCGCAACAACTCATGGGATGGCAGGCCCTGGCCTCATGGCGTGGCTGGTTGACCTTGGGAGCGGGCGGGTTTCTGGTGGGATTCGGCGCTCGGTGGGCTGGGGGATGTACGTCAGGCCACGCCATCTCCGGTCTCGCGACCCTTCAGCTCCCGTCCTTGATCGCGGTCGGGGGCTTCTTCGCTGGGGGGCTGCTGATGACACACGTGGTCATGCCGCTCGTGTTCTAAATCGCCATGACAAGCCGCCACCACGCATCGAGAGCCGTCGCTCCCGCAATCGTCCCTCCCGTACGCGACGCTGCCGCTCCGACGCTCGGCGGCCAGTTGTTATACGTCAGTGTCGGAGTGCTGTTGGGCGTCGTATTCGTGAAATCGGAGGTGCTCTCCTGGTACCGCATACAGGAGATGTTCCGGTTTCAATCCGCGCACATGTACCTCGTGATCGCCAGCGCCGTAGCTGTCGCGACACTCAGCATTCAGCTTTTACGGTGGCGAGTCCTTCGCACCCTGGACGGACAAGCGATTGCGATTCAGCCGAAAGAGATGACGCCTCGCGGCGCCCGATACTGGCTCGGAGGCACGCTCTTCGGTCTGGGTTGGGGGTTGCTGGGTGCGTGCCCAGGGCCGATCTTTGCGCTGATCGGCGCGGGCGTTACGTCGATGAGTGTGGCCTTGCTCAGCGCGTTGGCTGGCACGTGGCTCTACGGGGCACTGCAAACGCGGCTGCCACACTGACAGGAAGACGACCGTGCGGGCGCCGTGCGGCGGACGGAAGCGGAACGAGGAGACAACGATGGCTGACACTCACTCTGATCCACCATACGGCTACACGGCCCACATGCGGGGCGTGTCGTTCGACGACGCGCGGGCGCGCGTGACGGACGCGTTGAAACAAGAAGGGTTCGGCATCCTCACGGAAATCGACGTCCAGTCGACGCTCAAGGCCAAACTCGATCGGCCGTTCCGCAAGTACGTAATCCTCGGCGCCTGCAACCCGCAACTGGCACACCGGGCGCTCGAGGTGGAACTCGGCGATGTCGCGGACGACGTCCTCGCGACGGGGCAGGGCACCGCGTATTCCGCGGGCAGGCTCTTGCCGGTGCCGGCAATGAACAGATGGCTCAGCGCCGGATACGTGTGGAACGTGACGTTCGACCTGCCGGCGAGCGCTGTGCGGGGGACAAACGACGCCACACTCCTGGATTCATGTACAGCTCCTTGCCGACGAGGACGATGACGATCTGCCATGACGAGCCATCACGACGCGGAACGGGCGGTTGCTCTCCGCTGGTCCGCCGCGTGAACGCGGCGCATGGCTGCGCGCGCGCGCTCTCTCTCTCCGCAAGCTGGCTGCCGCGAGCTCGTTCTACTGGTCACAAAGAGTCACAAACCGCCGGTGCCGTCTTTCTCTCCCTCCAATGGAGTACCATCAGTTGAAGGATGGATCATCAGGACGCCCGGCGTCTGCTCGACGATATCGGGATACTCCGGCACGCCTGCGATCTCGACCTCCTGGTCTTTTTCGCGCGACACCCGCGCGTCCTGCTCGCCAGCGAATCGCTCGCGAAGTTTGTGGGCTACGATCCGAAAGAC
>DATLXP010000177.1:0-18455 GCA_035575695.1 Vicinamibacterales bacterium | reverse complement strand
GCTGACCGTCAGGCGTGGATCGCCGCGTCAAACTCGACCACCGGTACTGCTCCGCGCGCTGGACGATGGCCGCCCTGAGCGGATTCGCCTCTACATATCTCAGGACCCGATAGAGGTGCGCATCGTCTTGCACCAGGAAATTCTTGTACCGGCCCTGGTAAATGTGCCCGAGCCCGGTCGTGCCTCGACGTTTGTGCAGTCGTCGAATCTGCGCATTCATCAACCAGGTCATGTACGCAGAAAGATGAATCCCTTCGGTGGGCCAGAGCACCAGGTGGAAGTGGTTCTTCATCAGGCACACGGCGAGGATGCGCATCGGCGTGCGCTCCATCCCCTCCGAAAGCAGATTGAGAAAGTCCTCGTAATCAACGGGATGCCGAAAGACGTCCTCTCGGTTGTTGCCGCGGTTGATCACATGGTGGACGTGATTGTCAGGCGAGACGCGTCGTGTTCGAGGCATGGTTGTTGATCTGCGGCTCTCAAACCGCGTGCCGCCGCCTCGCCTATCATCGAAGGTGTGAACATCGGGATCATCGGCGCCGGGATCATCGGCTGTGCGATCGCCAGGGAGCTGGCCCACGGCGGCGCGCGCGTGACGGTCCTGGAGCAGCGGACCGTCGGTGGGGGAGCCACACAGGCGTCCGCTGGTGTCCTCGCGCCCTACGTGGAAGCACACGAGCCGGGCCCGTTGCAGGACCTGATTGTTCGAAGTCTGGACCTCTACGACGGCTTCGCCGAGGCCGTCCGGCTGGAGTCGGGGGTCGACATTGACTACGCCAGGTGCGGAAGCCTGGAAGTCGCGCTCGACGACCTGGAAGTCGATCTGTTGCGAGCGACGGCATCGAGGTTCGCGGATCGCGGACTGAGATGGATCGACGCCACCGAGGTGCGACGGATGGAGCCTGCGGTGGCGCATGCGCTCGGGGGTGTCATCGCCCCCTCCCATGGATACGTGTCGGCGAACCACCTTGCGCAAGGCCTGGCGCGCGCGGCGGAGGCGCTCGGGACGCGTTTTCGCCACGCCCGCGTCGAGGCGGTCGATCGCACGGGACCAGAGACGCGCGTCCGGCTCGAGGGGGATGAGCTCGTCGGGTTTGACGAGGTCGTGATCGCGAGCGGATCCTGGACGTCGCTGCTCACGGTCGAGGGGCTTCCGACGGTGCCGGTGTATCCCGTCAAGGGGCAGTTGCTGCGGCTCGCGTGGCCGGGCCGTCCGCTCGATACGATCCTGTGGAGTTCGCAGTGCTACGTGGTGCCGCAGCGGGGCGGCGGGATCCTCGTGGGCGCGACGATGGAAGACGCCGGATTCGATGAACGATCCACGGTGTCTGGGGTCGCCGACCTGCTCGACAGGTTCAGGAGTCTGCTGCCGTCAATGGCGGATGCGGCCTTCGTGGAGGCCCGGGCGGGTTTGCGTCCGGCCACGACGGATGGTCTGCCGCTGGTGGGACGCTCGGCACGGCTACCAGGCGTCACGTTTGCCTGTGGACATTTTCGAAACGGGATTGTCCTGGCGCCGCTGACGGCGGAGCTGGTTGCCGATCTGCTCCTGAGAGGCCGGCACGATCCGGTCCTGGACGCGCTCACCCCAGCCCGCTTTGGGATGTGAAGGGGACAGCCACCATTCGAAATGGTGGCTGTCCCCTTCATTTGAGGTCAAATGGTGGCTGTCCCCTACCGACCCGCTGCGCGGTTTCGAACGCCACGACGGCGAGCTGGTAATCGAGGTATGCCTGCAGTTCGTTGTTACGGGCCACGGCCAGGTCGCGCTGAGCCTGGATCACCAGGAAGCTCGTCGACAGCCCGACCTCGAACCGCTTCTGTTCCGCCCCCAACCGCTGCTCGGCCAGCTCCCGGGAGAGTCGCGCGGTCTCGATCCGCTGCTGGTCCTGCTCCAGCCGCCACGCCGATTCCCGGACCTCGCGGACGGCCGTCATCTCCAGGCTCCGCAGCCGCGTGGACGCCTGGCTCTTCTCAATCCGCGCGCGCGCCAGATTCGCCTCAGCCGCGCTCTTCCCGAGCGGATAGCTGAACGTCACCCCCACCGTCCACGTCGGGTAGTCCAGCGTGAGAATCTGCCCGAGGACGTCGGAATAGCGCGTGACGTCAGAGCCGGTGATCGTCCCTGGAAAACCGCCCGTCCGCGTGAAGCGCGTGCCCCCGGCGCCATCGGTCAGATAGTTCGCCTGCAGGCGCAGGTCCGGCTTCGCCTCGCTTTTCGCCAGCGCGATCCCTGTGTCAGAAATCTCGATCTCTTTCCGGAGCCGTGTGAGATCGGTCCGCCCCGCCAGCGCCCGGCGCACCGCAGCATCGACGTCAGGCAGAGGACCCACCGGTGGAACCCGATCCGCAGGGTCGATCCGCATGCTCCAGAAATCGGTCCGACGCTGGTCCACGATGAACGTTCGCAACTGGTCCTCGGTCTGCCGCGCCGTCGTGCGCGCGATGATGACGTTCTCACGGCGCTGCGCAGCCTCGGCCCGCGCCGCGACGAGGTCGAGGGGAGGCGACTGTCCGACGTCGACACGCGCGCGGTTGGTGCGCTCGAGTTCGAGCGCCAGGTCGAGCGCCCGCTGCTGGACCTCCGCCTGCCCGATCGCCGACACGAACGACCAGTACGCACGTTCGGCTGCCGCCGCCGTGTTGACGGTGCTCTCTTCGAGGCGCGTCTCGGCAATCGACCGATTGCGCACGGCGACGTCCACCTGCGCCCTGGTCGCATCGATGCGGAAATCCCTGAGCAACGGTTGCGAAAATGCCAGCAGCACGCGCGCGCTCAGCGCGGGATTGAAGCTCGAAAACAGGCTATTGGTCGTGACGCGGGACGTATCGATCCCCACCTGGTAATTGCCTCCGCCACGCGGCATCAGCTGCACGACGGAGGCGTTGGCCGAGTACGTCCCTGTTTCGATGCCGTTCGCTCCGGCGAACAGGTTCGTGGCAGGCTGCAACTGGCTGTTGCGCTGAACGCCCGTCTGCAGCGTCGGCACGTAGGCCGCCTTGGCCGCATTCACCCGCTCCTGGCTGATCGCCGGGTTGAACCGGTCCGCCGCGAGATCGGGATTGTTCTGGATCGCCAACCTGATCGCCTCGTCGCGCGTCACCTTCAGGACGTGGTCACCGGCCGCCATCTGCGCCGCCGGCATCGCGGGCGGCTGCGCCGTCTGCGCATGAAGGCTCGATCCTCCCGCGAACATCAGGATGAGCGCCGACGCGGTGGCGGCCGCGGTCCGCCGCGCCCGCCCCCTCCGCCCTATACGGATCTTCGAGGCGTCGTCGAACAGGGAATAGGCGACCGGCGTGGCGACGAGCGTCAACAGCAGCACGAGTGACTGACCTCCGATAATGATGAATCCGATGGCCCGGTTGGTCGCCGATCCGACGCCGCTCGAGAGCACGAGCGGGATCATCCCCGCGACAAACGCAAACGTGGTCATGAGGATCGGCCGAAGCCGATCACGACTGGCTTGCAGCACCGCGGCGTCGCGCGGCATGCCCCGCTCGCGCAACTGGTTGGCGTGATCGATCTGCAGGATCGAGTTCTTCTTGACGACCCCGAACAGCACCAGGAGGCCGAGTGCCGAGAAAATGTTCAGCGATTGCCCGGTGACGATGATCGACAAGAGCGCGAACGGCAGCGTCAACGGCAGCGAGAGCAGGATCGTCACCGGGTGCAGCCACGACTCGAACTGGGCCGCCAGGATCAGATACATGAACACGAGAGACAGCATGAAGGCGATCAGGAAGTTCTGCGCTGCGCGGCCCAGTTCCTTCGACCGCCCGGCGAACCGCGTGCTGTAGCCGGCGCCCATGTTCAACGATGCGGCCGTCGCGGCGATGGCATCCATGGCCGGTGTCTGCGACTCGCCTGGCAGCAGGCCCGCGAAGACCGTGACCTGCCGCTGCCTGTTCAATCGCAGGATCGACGATGGCGACGTGCCCGGCGTCAGGCGAGCGATGTTCTCGAGGGGCACGCTCCCAATGCGGGAGGATGGCACGCTCAACCGCCCGATCGCCTCAGCGGTGCCTCGCTGCGTGTCGTCGGCGCGAAGGTGCACCTCGTATTGCTCACCACCCTCGTTGTACGTCGTCACCTGGTCTCCGCCGACCAGCAGGCGCAGCGCCTCCGCAGCGTCGCTGACCTGCACGCCGAGGTCCGCCGCCTTCATGCGGTCGATGTTCACCGACAGTTCCGGCTTCCCGACGTTCATCGAGGTGTCCACATCGACCAGGCCGGGTTGCTTGCGCGCCGCGTCGGCGACGGCCGCGCCGTATTGCTCGAGCGCCCGCAGATCAGGACCGTTGATCGCGAACTGGATCTCTGCGCTCTGGTTGCCGCCCCCTCCGAATGTCGCGACCGGACGGACGCCCGTGCGGAGGTTGTCGACACCGACCTTGGGCAGCACCGACGATCGCACGTCGTTCATGACCTCGAACTGGTCGCGCTCGCGTGCGTCGAGCGGCTTCAGCCGGACATAGATGGATCCAAGGTTCGGCGTCCGCGCGGGATCGTCCGCGATGCTGACCAGCGTGAACTCGACATCCGGGAGCTCACGGATCCGCGTCGCGATGCGGTTCGCGACAATCTCGGTTGCGTCGACGCTCATCCCCTCCGCGGCGCGGAAGCCTACTTCGAATTCGGACTGGTCGTCATTCGGCATGAAGTTCTTGTCCGCGAGCATGAAGAGCGGGATGCTGCTCAGGAGCACGAGCACCGCGACACCGGCGATGACCATCCGGTGGCCGAGCGACCACCGCAGGATCTTTGTGTAGGCCACATCGACCGGACGAAAAAATCTCGAGTCCTTCGATGTGGCGTGATCGTCGATCTCACGCCCGTCCGCGCCCGTTCGACGCGGCTTCATCTTGATCATTCGCGCCGCCATCATGGGCGTGAGCGTGAAGCTCACGAGCAGCGACACGAGGATGGCGAACGACATCGTCAAGCCGAAACTCGCCATGAACCGGCCCACGATGCCGCCCATGAACCCGACCGGCACGAAGATCGCGATCAAGGATAGCGACGTCGCCAGGACCGCGAGACCGATCTCCCGCGTCGCCTCGACTGCCGCCTGCATCGGCGGACGCCCCTTTTCTTCGACGAAGCGATAGATGTTCTCCAGCACGACGATCGCATCGTCGATGACGATGCCGACCGCGAGCGTCAGCGCGAGCATGGTCATCGAGTTGAGGGTGAATCCCTGCTGCCAGATCAGACCGAACGTCGCGATGATCGACGTGGGGATGGCGACGGCGGCAATCAGGGTCGAGCGCCAGTTCCACAGGAAGATGAACACGACGGCGGCGGCGAGGATCGATCCGACCACCAGATGCTCCTCGACGGTCGAGATGGATGCGCGGATGAAATCGGCCTGGTCCCTCACGACACGCACGTCGTAGCCTGCCGGGAGCAGCGGCGTGAGCTCCGACAGGCGGTCCTTGACGGCGTCAACGACCTGCACCGTGTTGGTCCCCGACTGCCGGCGGATCGTCAGCAGCACCGTCGGTTCGCCGTCGAGGTTGGCCCTGGTATCTGCGTCGGCCATGTCATCCTCGACGCGGGCGACGTCGCGGAGCTGCACGGGGTGGCCGTCGCGTTCCAGCACGACGATGTTTCCGAATTCCTCGACGGAGGTGACGCGCCCGCGCGTACGCAGGGTCATCGCCGATGCGCCTTGCTCGACTCGACCCCCGGGGATCTCCGCGTTCTGCGTCTGGAGCGCGCGGGAGACGTCCCTCACCGTGAGGTTGTAGGCGCGCAGGCGATCGGCGTCGAGCGAGACATTGATCTGACGTGATCGTCCTCCGACGACCACGACCTGTCCGACGCCGCTGACGCTTTCCAGTTGCCGTCGCAGCTTCTTGTCCGCGTATTCGGTAATGTCGCGGATCGGCTTCTTGGCCGAGAGGGCAAGCGTAAGCACGGGAGCGGAGTCCGGATCGAACTTCTCGACCACCGGCTGGTCGATGGTCCTCGGCAGCAGCGGCAGAACACGATTGACGCGATCGCGCACCTCCTGCGCGGCTACGTCAGCGTCTTTTTCGAGCAGAAAGGCCACGACGACGATCGAGACACCCTCGGACGAGTTGGAGCGCAGTTCGTCGATGCCGCTGACGGTGTTGACCGCTTCCTCGATCTTGTCCGTGATCTCGGTTTCCACTTCTTCGGGCGCCGCACCAGGCAGCCGTGTCGTGACGACGACCGTGGGGAAGTCGACCTTCGGAAACCGGTCGACCCCGAGCCGCGTGAAGGAGAATGCGCCCACGACGGTAAGGGCGAGGATGAGCACAGTCGCGAAGACCGGGCGTCTGACGGAGAGAGCTGCCAGCCACTGCATTGGGATGATCCTGATCGAACCGTGAACCCTGAACCCTGAACCCCGAGGAAGCTATCGCCGTCGAACCGCCATGCCATCGGTGAGGCGGCCCTTCGGGTCTGCCGCCACCATGTCGTCTTTCGAGATGCCGGTGGTGACCTCGATCCGGTCCCCGACCTTCTCCCCGGTCGTCACGATGCGCTCGTCGACCGTATTGTCACGAACCACGTACACACGGCTGGTCCCGGAGATCGTTTCGATCGCTGAAGCAGGCACGAGCGTGGCGGGTGGCCCGACGGGCTGCTGGATCGAGGCCGTGACGAAGAGTCCGGGCTTGAGCCGTCCATCCCGGTTCGGCGCGATCGCTTCGACCGTGAGCGCGCGTTGGTCGCTGCGAAGCGACGGCGAGACGAACCGGATCCTGGCGTCGAAGACCTCGTTGGGATAGGCGTCCACCGTGAGTCTCACGGCCTGGCCGATCTTGACGAGCGAGATGGACTGTTCGGGGACGGTGAGCTCCACGCGCATCGGGTCCACACGCACGACAGTCGCGACGAGGGTGCCGCGCGTGACGTAATCGCCGGCACTCACCATGCGCTCGACGACGAGGCCCGCGAAAGGGGCTCGGACGGTCGTGTCCGCCATCGCCTTGCGCGCGACCGTGCTGCGCGCGCGCGCCGCTTCCAGGGACCGGTAGGACTGCTGCGCTGTGTTCTGCGCCACCTGGTACTGCTGCCGCGCAGCCTCGACCTGCGAGCGGCGCTGGTCGAATTCACTCTGCGAGACGACTTTCTGTTCCAGGAGGGATGTGATCCGCGCAAATTCAGACTCAGCCAACTCGAGCGAGGCTTTCGCGTTCATGACGTCGGGGACGCGCCTGGGATCGAACGTCGATCCGGCGGCGAGGCCGAGGCGCGCGGCGATCTGCCCCGCATTGGCGTGAGCCTCCTGAAGCTGCGCGGAGGCGTCCGCCGCCGAGACCCGCGCGAGGACGGTGCCCTGCGCCACGCGCGAACCGCGCTCGACAGGGGTGTCGATGACCCGGCCGGTCGCCTCGGCGCTCACCTCCGCCTGCGCGTCCGCGATCAGCGATCCGGTGACGCGAAGGTAGCGATCGATCGGGCGGTGCTCGACCGCGACGGTCGCGACGGCAATCGGTTCCGGCTTCGCTTCCGCCGAGACCGGTGAGTCACTCGAGCCGCAGCCGGCGGCAAGGAGCGAGAACGCCGCGACGGCGCCGAGCAGAACACGTGACGAGGAGTGCATATTCGTACGCATGATGATCAGGACTCAGGAACAACTGCCGGAAGAATATGTGTGGGGAAATCCGGCACGGAGCCCGGTGAGCGTCGCTTCGAGCGTGTCCCGCGCCAGCGCGTCGATATCCTCGCCAGGGAGCACGCGATCGCACAGCCGGATGACCGCCACTCCATGGATCGCGGCGCTGAGGACCCGGAAGATGGCGTTCGGGTGCGTCGTCCGGGGGAAGTCTCCTTCGTCGATGGCCTGCTGGATGAGATCCGACAGCCTGTGGCGCATCTCGCGGACGAAGCCGAACCGCTGCCAGTCCTGACTGATGCGCGGAACGGACCGGTCGACGAACATCAATGCGAAGTATTCCGGGTGGTCCTTGCTGAAGGTGTAGAGGTTCCAGAAGGCGGAGCGGACGCAGTCGACGCGGCTGGCGCCGGCGGCGGGGGCCTTTGCGCAATCGGCCGACGCCGAGGCGAAGAGCATGTGGAAGCCCTCTTCGGCGAGTGCCAGGAAGATGTCGTCCTTGCTGGGGAAGTAGCTGTAGATCGCGGCCGGGCTATATTCGATGATCTCGGCAATTTTGCGGATGGAGACGTTCTGATAGCCCTCTGCGACGAAGAGGTCTCGAGCAGCGTCCAATATGGCGCGGGACGTTGCGACGCGTTCTCGTTCCTGACGTTCCTTGACCCCCACCAGACTCCTCCCAGCACGATGAACTGAACACCGTTCGTCAGTCTAACAGCGTAAGACGACAGATTAGCCTCATCGGGTTCCGAATAGGGGACAGCCACCAATTGGAAATGGTGGCTGTCCCCTTCATTTGAGGTCAAATGGTGGCTGTCCCCTATTGGGCAGCTAGACTCAGGTCATGACCAAGATGACCACGGACGAAATTGAGTCGAAGCTGAAAGGGCTCCAGGGGTGGGCTCTGAAGGGTGAGGCGATCGAACGGCAATACGTCTTTTCAGGATTCTCGAGTGCCGTCGCGTTCGTCGTCCGCGTGGGCTTCGACGCAGAAGCCGCCGACCACCATCCCGACATCCTGATCTCGCACTACAAGAAAGTAACGCTCACCTACACGACCCATCGCGCCGGGGGCCTGACTGAGTCGGATTTCGCCTCAGCAGACGCAGCCGACCGCGTCTTCGAAACGCAAAAGGCCGGCTGAGCCGGCCTGCAGTGAAGAAGGGAACGGGAGCGTCGGGGCAGGACTAGGTAATCGGAAAAATCTTGTCGAGACCGTCGGCGGGACGGGCGATGACATGCACGCCGATCAACTCGCCGACGCGCCGCGCAGCCGCTGCCCCCGCGTCGGTCGCAGCTTTGACCGACGCCACGTCCCCACGCACGATCGCGGTCACGAGTCCGGCGTCGACCTTCTGCCAGCCGACGAACACCACGTTGGCAGCTTTCACCATTGCGTCCGCCGCTTCGATCATCCCGACGAGACCGCGCGTCTCGACGAGGCCGAGCGCCTCTCCCGGAATGTCTTGTGCCATAACGAGCAAGTCTACTACGTGATCCTGCCGCGGGTGGAAATCTCCAGCGGCTCAACCACCTCGTTGCCGCGGACGGTCCACCCGGCGTCAACCAGGTTCGACACGACGCACGAGTGATTCGGCACGATGCGGACGAGGTCTCCCGGCCGGAGCGCGGACCTGCCGCTTCGCACCTTCACGGTCGCGTGCTCCTCTGACAATCTCTCCACGAGCAGGTCGTCGTCTGGCACCTGCGTGCCTTCGACCGACGTCAGGACTGTTCCGTACCCTGGCATCGGGACGAAACCGCGTGCGAGGTCGTTTGTCAGCGTCTTGCTGCCGCTGTCGAGGATGATTCTGTCCGTGGATGGCACCGCCACCACGCGCGCAAGCACCGTCAGCGCACAGTCATCCCAGCCGGAGGCCCCGAGCCCGACCTGCGTTCGGTCGTAATAGATGTAGTTACCCGGCCGCACCTCGGTAATACCCTTTTCCCGCACGCTGTACCTGACCGTCGGCGTCGCGCCGACGCTCAGTTCTGGCACCTCGACGCCCCGCGCACGCACACGCTCTGCGAGCGCCCGCAGCGTGTCCCCTTCGTCGCGGGCAATCGAGCCGGCTTCGTCGGCGGACGTTGCGCCATACGCATGCCCCGCGTGACTCAGAAGTCCCCGGAACCGCAGCCCGGAAAGCCCCGCCACCCACGTCACGAAGTCAACGGCGTTCGACGCCTCCGGATCGATCCCGCAACGATGAAACCCGACATCCACCTTCACGAGGACATCGACGTCGACGCCGGCTGCTCTCATGGCATCCGACCACGCCTGTGCCACGTCGGGATGATCCACGATGAAGGAGAGGCGCGTGCGGCGGAGTAACGCAATCACGCGGTCAGCGTTGACGGGGTGGAGGGGATAGGGAAGGCGGATGTCTTCGATCCCCGCATCGGCCAGGATCTCAGCCTCGCCAAGCTTCGCGCAGCAGATCCCTCGAGCGCCAAGCTCGAGTTGCCGCTCGGCCAGGGCGATGCTCTTGTGCGTCTTTGAATGAGGACGGAGTCGTTTGCCCTGCGCCGCGGCCTCGGACTGCATGCGTTGCAGATTCTGCGACATCCGCCCCTCGTCCACGAGCACGCATGGGGTCCGAAGATCCGTGATCGTCAAATGGTGGCTGTCCCCTTCATTTGGGGTCAAATGGTGGCTGTCCCCTACTCTTCGTGGAAGGTGAAATAGAGGGCCACCGGGGCGATGATCACCGCCAGACCGATCGCCGCCGCCACGCCAACGAACAGCGGGCCGAATCCGGTCACCGCGCCGGCGGCCCCTTCGACCCATCCGAGCGCGCTGCGAAACGTGGGACCGAAGAACCCGGCTGCGGCAATCAGCAGACCTGCCGCGCAGGCCACCGCCACTCCCTGGATCACCGTGATTGGCTGCGTCGCCCGCTCAGCCGCTTCACGACGCGAACGCATCTGGGCGCGCCACCACACGATGGCGGACGAGGGGACCGGAGCCGCCAGCATCAGCCCCCGATGATCGTCCAGGAGCGCGCGCGCCAGTTCAGCGAGTTGCGTGCAGGATCCGCACGACTCGACGTGCGTGCGAAGCGAGTCGTCGCACGCGTCCGGCCATCGCGTCGCCTGAAGGGCGGCCAGCAACTCATCCTCACGAACGCACGCCGCGTTACGCACGATCCCCTCCAGGCACCGATGTGCCGCGCAGCATATCGGCGAGTCTCTTCCGCGCCCTGAACAGCAACGGCTTGATACTGCCTGTTTTCAAGCCAAGTGTCTCGCCGATTTCCTGGTGCGTCGAGCCCTGGGCATACGCCAGCCACAACAGCTCGCGCTCCCGGCGCTTCAGCCGCCCAAGGGCGCGATGCAGGTCGGTCCGCCGTTCGGTCCGCGCCGCGGCGCCGACGTCCGCTCCATGCGAGTCATCGGCCGCGCACACCATATCCGGCGAGGTCGCGCGACGACGGAAGCCGTCCCGCACGAGGTTCGTGGCGATCCTGAACAGGTAGTTCCGGCGGTGGGCCTCGTCGTCCATGGCGGCGCGCGCGCGGAGGAAGCGGTAGAACGACTCCTGCAGCAGGTCATCGGCCGCCTGCCTGTCGCCCGTCATGCGAGCGAGGTATGCCCAGAGCGGCCGCGCCGTGCGGTCGTAAAAGGCGCGGAAGGCATCCTCGTCCATCTCGAACGGCACGTCGAGCTCGCCGGTTGCGGCGTCGAGGCGTTCCACGTTCGTGTAAGTGGTGTCGTTCATCCTCTGGATCAGACGTTGGGTTCCGTGGCTTCGTTCGGCGTCTTGTGGAGCAGGCCCAGTCTACGCGAGAGGACGTAGGAGGCGGCAGCCGACAGCACGAATCCGAGGCCGAGACAGAAGCCGATCACCGACAGCCCGAGCATCACCTGCTGGATTTCCTCGACCACCCGCCCGCTGATGATGTAGAGCCCGGCGGCGAGGAACATCAGCAGGATCCCGAGCTGCACCGACCACAGGATTCGCGCGAACGGTGCTCCAACGGAACGGGGCGGGGCACCAGCCGACGGTGCGATGGGCGAGGCTTCGAGGAAGCGGCGCCCGGCCGGGCTGTCGATATACGCCAGCAACTCCTCGTTCGACGCAAACCGGTCGAGGATCTTGTTGTGGACTTCGGCGTTCACCTTCGAGATGCGGCTCCACCGGCGGTATTCGACGATGTACTTGATCAAGCTGAAGAGAGAAAACGTGACGACGCAGAAGACCGTGAAGGCGCCGAAGAACGCGAGGACGTCCTCCCACATGCGAACGGCAGCGCGCCGCGCGTCCGGCGGCTCGCCGCTCGCGTACTCCCCGTCATACCGTTCCAGGTAGAAGCCGGGGTTGCGCGGCACATCGGGGTACTGCGCGACGAAGGCGGAGACCTGCGGATAGGACGCCAGGTAGTTCGGGTTCGTCATCAGCGTCGGATCCAGCCGCAGCACGCGTCCGAGCGCCGGCGGATACTGGTTGAGCACCTCGTAAAAATCGCGCCGGGTCTCGCTGGCGTTCTGGTTGAGAGGAGGCGCTGCCTGGGCGGCGGGCGCCGGCGCCGCCGGCCGCGAAGGAGGCTGCGGCTGCGTCCTGGCCTGGGCCGATGCCGATGAGACGCCGATGGGCAGTGCGGCGGTGATGAGAACGGCTGCAAGTGCGTGCTGAAAGCGTGTGGACATGATGCGAAGGCTCCTCACACGCGTATTACGCGGACGCGGCGGAGGGGTTAACAGTGCTAACGGGGACAGCCACCATTTCCGCAAGTGTTGACACGGAAATGGTGGCTGTCCCCGTTACGCTCGGAGTTCCTCCATTTCCGCCCGACCTGAAGGTCGGGCCTACGACAGGTGATGCAGTTCCGCGCCGATTCTGCGCAGGCCCTCGCGCAGGTAGTCCTCTTGCCCTCCCAGCCACACGCGAATGTAACCTTCGAGGCCCAGGTGCGAGCCGGGCACGATCAACGTGCTCTGGTTCCTGCGGATACGCTCGGCCAGTTCCACACTCGAGAGGCTCGCGTTGTACTTGAGCAGCCCGATGGCGCCAGCCTGGGGCTCGCGCCACGTCAGACGGGGGCCAAAGCTCTCCACCCACTCACGCGCAATCGGCAGGTTGTGCCGCAGGATCTCGCGCGTCCGCTCGTAGCACCGCTCCCGGTTGGCCGGCTCCACGGCGACGCGCGCAATGGCGTCCGACATCTTGTTCGGACCGATGGTGAGGTAGTCGTGCTGCGTCCAGCAGGCAGCGACCAGCGCCGTTGGTCCGACCATCCATCCAATTCTGACGCCCGGAATGCCGTAGGCCTTCGACAGCCCGCTCGACACCACCACGCGGTCGCTGAGACCCCAGAAGCTCTTCGTCCGCGGCCGGTTGATCTCGGCGCCGAGGTATACCTCGTCCGAGAGCAGCCACGTGCCGGTCGCGGTGCATCGATCGGCGATGCGGCGCATGGACTCGTCCGAGAGCACGGAACCGGTGGGATTGTTCGGATTCGACAGGTAGAGAAGGCGCGTCGCCGGTGTCACGGCGCGCTCGAATTCGTCCCAGTCCGGCTGCCAGCCGCTCTCCTGCCGGAGCTGGAACGTCTTCACCCCCGCGCCGAGGCTCCGCGCGACGCCAGGCATCTGCATGTAGTTCGGCGCTTCGACCGCCACATCGTCTCCGGGCCGCACCTGGCTCAGCGCGAGGAGATAGTTCGCCTCGGACGTGCCGCTCGTGACCTCCACATGATCGGGCGTCGCGCCAGGGTATCCGACAGCGATTCTCTCCCGCAGCTCGATCGTGCCATTGGACTGGGAGTACCCGAGCGGGATGTCGAGGAACGATTCCAGGTCGAAGCCCATGCCGGTGAGCTCGCGCAGCGTGAGCGGCCTGACGCCGCTTTCGCTCATGTCGTAGTCGACGACGTTCTCCCACGTCGACTGCATCCGTTCCATGTCGAATAGTTCGATGGTCATAGTTATGGGAGGTTACGGAATGGCTCCGTCAGCGCCGTTCTCTGCGCAGCCTCAACTCCTCGAGCATTTCCAGCCCGATGTTGCCGCCGCTGACGATTGCCACGGTGACGCCGCGCGCGGCGCCGTTGAGCGCGGCCGCGACGGTCGCGGCGCCCGACGGCTCCGCGACGATCTTTGCGGCGGTGAACAGCCACAGCACGGCGTCGATGATCCGTTCGTCGTCCACCGTCACGATCTCGTCGACGAACTGCCGGGCGTGCGCGAACGTGATCTCACCCGGCCGCACGGGCATCAATCCATCGGCGACGCTGTCGGTCTTTGGAAGCGTCACGGCGTGCCCGGCCTCGATGGACGCTTTCATCGCGGCCGCTCCCGATGGCTCGACGCCGACGACGCGGACCCCGGCGCGCGATTGCTTGATGGCGGCCGCCACCCCGGCCAGGAGCCCTCCGCCCCCCACCGGCACGAGCACCGTGTCGACGTCAGGACACTGCTCGAGGATCTCGAGGCCGAGCGTTCCCTGGCCGGCGATGATCCACTCGTGATCGAACGGCGGCACCATCGTCAGGCCCCGCGCGTCGGCCTCCTGTTCAGCGCGTGCGCGCCGCTCGACCGACGTGGTGCCGGCAAAGATGACTTCGGCGCCGAACGACCGCGCGCCGGCGACCTTGATCGCGGGCGCCGTCGTCGGCATCACGACGACCGCCGGTGCGCCGAGCTCCCGCGCCGCGAGCGCCATCGCCTGACCGTGGTTGCCAGACGAGTAGGTGACCACGCCCTGGCGGCGCTGCTCGTCGGTGAGCTGCGCCACCATGTTGTACGCGCCTCGTATCTTGAACGCCCCCCCGGGCTGAAGGCTCTCGCACTTCAGAAAGAGCGGCAGCCCGGCGAGCGCCGACACATCGACGACAGGCGTCAGGCGGGCGATCGCACGAACCCGCCCGGCCGCCTCCCGGATCTCCTCGATCGAAACCACCAGTCCTATTTATCCGACGCCGTGGTGTGACGCGCGCCCGCGTTCTTCACGTATTTGTCCAGCCAGTTGACCGTCTCGGCGACGACGTGCATGTTGGACTCACGGGCGGCGTAGCCATGCGCTTCTCCGGGGAGCGTGATGTAACGCACCGTCGCGCCATGACCCTTGAGCGCCATGTAGAGCCGCTCCGACTGAATCGGGAACGTGCCGGAGTTGTTGTCCGCTTCACCGTGGATCATCAGGATCGGCTCGTTGATCTTGTTCGCGTAATTGAACGGGGACATGCGCTGGTAGATCTCCGGAACCTCCCAGTAGGTGCGCGTCTCGGCCTGGAAGCCGAATGGTGTCAGCGTGCGGTTGTAGGCTCCGCTTCGAGCGACGCCCGCGGCGAACAGGTTCGAGTGCGCCAGCAGGTTGGCCGTCATGAACGCGCCGTAGCTGTGTCCGCCCACGCCGATGCGGCGGCGATCGGCGATCCCGAGGTCTACGGCCTTGTTCACCGCCGCCTCGGCGCTCGACACGAGCTGGTCCACGTAGCTGTCGTTGGCCGTCTCGCCGGGCCCGACGATCGGCATGGTCGGTCCGTCGAAGATCGCGTAGCCGTGCGCGAGCAGCAGGAGGTGCGACGATCCGCTGACGCTCGTGAAGCGGTTCGGTGAACCGCTGATCTGACTGGCGGCATCGGCGTCCACGAACTCGCGGGGGTAGGCCCACATCAGCATCGGGACGCGTTCACCCTTCTTGAATCCCGGCGGAAGGTAGATCGTGCCGTTGAGGCCGACGCCGTCCTTCCGCTGATACGTCACGAGCATCCGCTCGGCCGCCGTGATCTGCGGGTGCGGATCCTTGAACGCGGTGATCGCCGTCCTGGTTGCGCCGGGCAGGTCGCGGATGAAGTAGTTCGGCGGCTCCGTTCGCGTCTCGGCGCGCGTCATCATCTTCTTCCCGTCGTCTGTCAGGAGCCCGACCACGGTTTCGAAGCTCTTGTCGTCGGAGCGGAAGAGGCGCTCGACCTGCAGCGTCTTGAGATTGAGCCGATCGAGGAACGGGCGGTCCCCGTCCTTGGACGCGCCGGATCCGCTCAGGTAGATCGAGTCGCCGTGCTGCAGGATCGTGGAGCGGGTTGGCCGGGGCAGCGGCGCGCCGGGGTTCGAGTAGGCGTCCTGCTGCCGGCGGTCCCACAGTTTGCGCGGTTCGCCCCACGCGGAATTAAGCAGCCACGTGCGCGTCTTGCGGGTCTTGCGGTCGTTTTCCGAGAGCAGGATGGTGCCATCGTCGGTCCAGCTCGCGCCTCCGTACCGGAACTGGGTCCTGGCGACCTCGGCCGGCTCGGACGTGAACGGGGCTTTGAGCATGACGATACGGTCGCGGTTGGGGACGTCGTTGCGGATGTCCCCCTTGTCGAGCGCTTCGACCCACATCACCGTGGCGGGTTCGAGCGGGATCCAGCGGTACGAGCGGGGACCGGTCATGACGCCGTTGATGGGCACCGTGTCGCCCATGGGGACGTCGGCGATCGTTCGGGCCATCTCTCCCGTGCGCGTCCAGATCTCGACGTCCGACGGGAATTCGCCGCGCGTGAGGAGGCGCGAGAACGGCCGCTTCACTTTCTCGACGAGGAGGTACTGGCCGTTGGGGGAGACGCTGGAGCTCGAGATCATCCCCGGCTTGCCGACGGGCGTGCGGCGGCCTGTCGCCGCATCCACAAAGGCGAGCTGCGCTTGCATGTAGTGCTCGAAGAGCGCCTCGTCGTGCGCGCTCGTCAGGAGGTCCTGGTACGTGCGGACGGGCCCGGGCTTTCCGTAGCTTTCCTGGATGTTCGGACCCGTGGGAGCTTTCGGGACCGCGGGGGGGGCGGCGCGCGGCCTGGGCACGAAGCCGCACAGCAGCGAGGCGCTGTCGTCGAGCCACTCGCAGCCGCCGTTCAGCCCGTTGATCGCGGCGCCCGGCACGATCCGCGCCTGTGCCGTGGCGACATCCGCGATGTACAGGTCGATGCCGGTGTCGCGGCTGTTGGTGAACGCGATGCGCTTGCCGTTCGGCGAGAACGACAGGGCGCCGATGCGGGCGCCCGCGGGCAGGGAGATCTTCTTTTCGGCGCCGGTCGCGACTGTCCGCAGCGTCACGCCGGTCGCCCCGCCTGCGCGATGGGGACCGTTATTGCGCGGATCGATGCGCATGCCCGCCAGGCGCAGCATCGGCTGCGTGACCTCAGCGATCGACGGCATGCTCGCCCGGGTCGAGAGGGCGATGACATCGCGGGCCGGGCTGATCGAGACCGTCGGCAGCGGCGCGGCCTCCATGATGTCGACGATCGCCTTCGGTGGAGTCATGTACCCGGACGGTTGAGGGCCGGCGCCTTGCGCGTGCAGCCCGGCGATTCCTGCGGCGAGCGCGACGACGGTCGCGACGGTTCCTGTACGCATGTGGGACATCCTCGGAGAGAATTATATCCATGCCGGTCACTGTCCTGATCCTGGCGCTTCTCGCGTCTCCGTCCGAACAGCGCGTGGGCCGGCCCCCGACCATCCCCATCAGCGTCCTGTACGGCGCTCCGATGAGCCTCGATCTGATGGTGATCCGGGAGGACCTCGCGCGGATCCGGAGTGCCGGGTTCGACTCCATCACGACGGTCGTGTCCTGGCGGGACGCGCACCCGCGCCGCGGCGCCTTTCACCTCCTGGTCATGGATCGCGTCATTGCCGCGGCGGCGGAAGCGGGCCTGACGGTGATGGTTAAAGCGTCGATGGATGCACGTCCGGCGTGGGGCCCGACAGACGACGACGCGGCGGGGTTCCTCGATTACCTCAGGCGCCGGGCATTGCTCCACCCGGTCGTGCTCACGGTGGACGTCATGACACTGAATGACGCGAAGCCTGCCGAGCTCATCGCCGTCGGCACCGAGCCTGGCGCCGTCTCGCCGCGGCTGGCCCGGCTTCGCTTGTGGACAGCGATCGCCCACGGAACTCAGAGTGTGGGTTTTGTCGGCGACGGCCATCTGTTGACGCGGGCGCTCCTCGCGGTTGGCGAGACGGCTGGCGTCGTCACGCGCAACCAGGCGCTCTTCGGTCCGCTGCGGCCGATCGATCCGGCGACAGGGCACGTCACGGTCACTGGAGCGAACGGCAGGGTGGAGGTGCGGATCCTGGAATCCCCAGACGCGCTGGTCATCGTCGGTTTGAACCAGTCGGACAGGGTGCAGAAGGTGACGATGACGTTCTCGCCAGGCATCCCCGAGGCCACCTGGCAGAATATCGAGGACGGTGTCGGGGTGAATGTCGTCGCGGGAAACGTCGGCCCGTGGTTCGCGCACACCTTCGCACCGCACGATGCGCTGGTATTGACGATCAGGAAGAAGCTTCGTGGGTCGTGGTGACTAAATGACCGGCTTGATGCGTCGGCACCGCGCGTGGATGGCCTGGTCGATGGCATACGCGAGGAAACCGGCGCCGATGAATGCGAGGATCCACCTGCCGTCGGCCACATCCGCGAGCTTGAGCATGGAGCCACGCGTGCCCTGCGCCTCACTCGGGTCGTTCTGGAAAGCCGCGCGAACGAGGAGCACGCCAAGGACGGTGATGATCACACCGCGCGCCCCGATGCCGAAGCGGCTGATCGCTTCAGCCGTTCGCCTCCATCGAGCCGGGATCGGCGACAGGTCGAGCGTCCGACTGTAGCCACCCTTGAAACCGGCGACGACCTCCGACACACCGAAGACGGAGACGCCCAATCCCACCAGTCCGATCAGCACGCCACCGAGCGGAACGTCCATGATGCGCGCGGTCCACATTTGCACCTCACGTCCATTCGAGCCGCCGAAACCGCTGAACAGGCGGAACGACTCGATCCCGAGGGCGCCGTACACGACGCCTCTGACGACATGCCCGATGCGATGGACGATCGCTTTCCACTCCGTGCCGTGGCGATCTGGATCCTGGATGGCGTCGAGGATCCGCCAGACT
>DATLXP010000176.1:0-38989 GCA_035575695.1 Vicinamibacterales bacterium | reverse complement strand
CCTCGATCGCGGCGATCGGCTGCGCCCCGAGCGCCGGGAACAGAAACGCCTCCAGGAGCCAGGTTGTTTTTTTGATCGTCTGCGGCGCGAACCGGGGCCGCTGCTGGTCGAGCCATGCACGCGCGACGGCCTCGAACGTGTCGCGCGTCTCTGCGACCAGTTGCTGTTTCTCGGCCCGCCGCACCGCGCCGGGGTCCACGCCCGAGGCGAGCAGCTTCCGCACCGTCGCCAGTTTCCCGCGCGCGTCGGCCAACGGGACGTCCTTGAACACGCCCAGGCTCAGTGTCTTCCGAGCGCCGCCGAATCGGTAGTCAAAGCGCCACCAGCGCCCGCCGCGTGGCTGCACGAGCAGGTACAGCCCGTCGCGATCGGCGACTTTGTAGGGCTTCGCCCGCGACTTCAATGTCCGCACGCGCACGTCCGTGAGCATGGTCACCTCCCGGCTGGAACCGAACCGCCGCCGCACGGGCATCGAACCTGAGGCGACGGTAACTTGTTCTGGCGATCCGGCTGCCACCGTCAGAACAACCGATTTCTAACGGTAGATTCGCCCGGAACAGTATAGACGAGCCGGGACTAAGATTACAAGAAACACCCAGTGTCTACGGGCTTGAAGTGGAAGTGTGTGGATGGGTTTGGAGGGGTTATTGGTGCCGAGGGCTGGAATCGAACCAGCGACACCAGCATTTTCAGTGCTGTGCTCTACCGACTGAGCTACCTCGGCATGGTCTTTCGACGTGCGGCAGAACCGCAATCATAGCAGTCTCCGCGCTGGCCGTTCAAATTCCCTCTTGTACTTTTTCTCGCGTGTTGGTACTTTGCGCTTGTACTTTTTCGCCGGGCTTGGTACTTTTCGCCCGTCGCCGAATACGGACCGCAGATGCCGATGCCTACACCCGCCGCCCCCGACGCACCCGTCGCCCCGCTGGCTCCGCGCCACCGGGAGAACCCATGGCTCCGCCGCGCACTGCTGTTTGTCACCTGCGTGGTGCTGGCGGATGCACTCGTCGGCGACAGGGGGCTGGGCGAAACGATCCGGGCCCGCCGCGAGTACCGGCTCTCGGCAGCGGCCGTGACCGCCTTGCGGGATGACAACGCCGCCTTGCGCGAACAGGTCAGGGATCTGCAGGGGGACCCGGACGCGATCGAAGCCATTGCTCGCAAGGAGCTGGGGTTGATCCGTCCCGGTGAAGTCCTCTTCCTCCTCAAGCGCGTCCAGTAACGAGCGTCGGCCTTGCGGCCGCGGAAAGATCCTCATCGAAAAAAAACGCCGGGCTGATGAACAGCACCGGCGTTTGCCTGACGTGCGGCGACCTCGTTTAGACGGCCGCCGGTTCTGCCTTCACCAGCCCGAGCTCGAGGCGAACCTTCTGCTCGATCGTCCTGGTGATTTCGGGATTGTCTTTCATGAACTGCTTGACGTTCTCGCGGCCCTGGCCGAGACGTTCGCCGTTGAACGCGAACCACGTCCCGCTCTTGTCGACGATCTTCTTCTCGACCGCGAGGTCGAGCAGATCCCCTTCCTTCGAGATGCCCTCGCCGTACATGACATCGAACTCCGCCTCGCGGAACGGCGGGGCGACCTTGTTCTTCACGACCTTCACGCGCGTCCGGCCGCCGACGACCATGTCGCCGTCTTTGATGGCGCCGATGCGCCGGATGTCGATGCGGACCGACGAGTAGAACTTCAGCGCGCGGCCGCCGGTCGTCGTTTCCGGGTTGCCGAACATGACGCCGATCTTCTCGCGGAGCTGGTTGATGAAGATCAGGCAGGTCTTCGATTTCGATACGACGCCGGTGAGCTTGCGGAGCGCCTGCGACATCAGGCGCGCCTGGAGGCCCATCTGCGCATCGCCCATTTCTCCTTCGATCTCCGCGCGCGGCACGAGCGCCGCCACCGAGTCGACGACGACGACGTCCACGCTGTTGGAGCGGACGAGCACCTCGACGATCTCGAGCGCCTGCTCACCGTTGTCGGGCTGGGAGACCAGCAGGTTCTCGAGGTCGACCCCGAGCTTTCTCGCGTACGTCGCGTCGAGCGCGTGCTCGGCGTCGACAAACGCCGCCATGCCCCCGAGTTTCTGCGCTTCGGCGATAATCTGCAGGGTCAGGGTGGTCTTGCCCGATGACTCCGGCCCGAAGATCTCGATCACCCGGCCACGCGGCACGCCGCCGATGCCGAGCGCGTAGTCGAGACTGACGGAGCCGGTGGAGATGGCCGGCACGGGTGCGATCGCATCCTTGCCGCCGAGACGCATGATCGATCCCTTGCCGAACTGCTTTTCGATCTGTCCGACGGCCGCCTCGATCGCCTTCATTCGTTCGCGGTCGTTGCGGTCACTGCGGTCTTCAACTGAGGGCATAACGCTCCTTGTAAGTGCTCCAATACGGTTGCGGGGTTCGGCGGCTCTCATGTGAACGACTTTCCCTCAGACCCGTGACAGGGAAGGTCAGTCGCGCGAGCGCCACCGTGTGATGGAGCGGTTTGCATTCTAGGTATGTGCCGTGGCGAAAGTCAAGGGAAATAGTGTGCATGTCGTTCCGATATCTTACTGTCATGGCAGATGTTACGGGTGTCGTGGACTTTCGCCTCGAGACACCGTTCATCGCAGTTTCTGCGCCCACCCGGGCGTGATGTCATCGAAGAAATGCCGTCGCCCATAGGGCACGTCCTCGGAGGGGTCGCGGTCGCGTACGTAATGGGCGGGCGCGGTGGCTGGCGGCTGCCGGCGGTATGTGCCGTCGCGGCGGCGTTGCCCGACATTGATTTCCTGCTGCCGCTCCCGCACCGTGGCCCGACGCACAGCATCGCGGCCGCGGTGATCGTGTGTGCCGCGACGCTGGCGCTCGTGGCGGCGGGGAAGGGGCGCGCGCGGATCGCGTCGGCCGTCGGGCTTGCCGTGCTCTCGCATGTCCTCCTCGACTGGCTGGGTGAGGATTCGTCGGCGCCGCGCGGCGTGATGGCGCTATGGCCACTGACGAGCGCCTATTACGTGTCCGACCTGAATCTCTTCCATGCCGTGGACCGTCGGTATTGGCTGCCAGGCTTCTGGTGGAGGAACACTGTCGCGATCTCGCGCGAATCGCTCATTCTGGGTCCGGTCGCGATCCTCGCCGCACTGACAGCGAAGCGGCGTGCAGCGGGCAAAAAATGCACGCCGCCGGTCGCAAACAATACATAAAATGGTAGCATTGCACCCATAATGAGGGCATGGTGCTTGCTGATCGCTGCTGATCAGGTGCCCCAGCCGGTCATCAGGAGGTTATGGATGGTGAGGTACACACGATCTGGCCGCGTGACAGGCCCGCTGATGGTGTCGGCGCTGCTGGCGCTGGTGCCCGTCTTCTTGCACCACGTCCAGGCGGCGAGTCCAGGATCCGGCAGCGTCAGTGAAGCCAGCCCGTCGGCGTCCTGGAAGGGCACGTTTATCGCCGCGGCCAATACCGGCGGTTCGACCTCGGGATGCTTTGACGCGGCCGGGGCTCCGCGGGCGGTCACGACGACCACGGGGACGGGGGCGTGCGATTACTTCGTGCTCGACGTGGCCGCCGACGCGGCCTACTGGACGGACCGAACCGGGGGCGTCACGATCAACATGAGCGTCGGTCCCGCCGACGATCTCGACCTGCGCGTGTATCGCCGCAACGCCGACGGCACCCGTGGAGAGCAGATCCAGGTCTCCGAAGGCGGTCTCGGCGCCGACGAGAGCGCCTTCATCAATGAAGCGGCGGGCTCATACTTCGTCGTCGCCCTCGGCTACCTTTCGGCGGCCGGCACCTATTCGTCCACGGCAACCTTCGCCGCCGAGACGGCCGGCACGACCGTTGTCAGGACGGGGCGCAGCGTCGCGACGTATCTCCACGACCTCTCCGAGCCGACGCCCGGCGTCACCGTCCAGAACTCGATCGTCGAACAGCACAAGGTGCGGCTCGCCGACGGCGTGCAGCTCGACACGTGGATCGTCCGTCCGCGCCTCCAGGAGCGCGTCCCGGTCGTGCTGCAGGTCACGCCGTATTACGGCGGCGGCTCGCTGGTTCTCGAAACCGGCGGCCACATCCTCGGCGCCGCGGGCAACGCGCTTGTCCCGCGCGGGTACGCCTACGGCATCGTCTCGGTCCGCGGAACGGGCAACTCGGAGGGGTGCTTCACGATCGGGGGACCCCAGGAAGCGAAAGACACGGCGGCGGCCATCGAGTATTACGCAGCGCAGCCGTGGGCCAACGGCAACGTCGGCATGATGGGCGTGAGCTACGACGGCACCACGCCGCAGGACGTCTGGGTCGAGGCGCCGCCAAGCCTCAAGACGATCGTCCCGATCAGCGGGATCTCGGACCTCTACAAATACAACTTCGTGAACGGCGTGCCGATCAACGCGCAGGGTTTCGCCTTCAACACCTACTACTGGGGGCTCGTCGGGCTGTCGCCGGCCGGGCTGTACGCGCCAACGAACCAGCTACGGGACCCGGTCAGTGTCCCTGGAGCGGTCATCGGAGAAGTCTGCGCCGACCAGATCTGGGTGCAGGAGGGTGGCGTCACGTCGGCGGTCGACGGCAACAAGGACGGCTACTGGCAGCTGCGTGACTTCCTGGCGGAGCTCCGCGCGGCGCCGAAGAAGAGCCGGGCGAGCGTGTTCTACGTCCACGGCCTGCAGGACTGGAACGTCAAGCCGCACAACATGGAGGACTGGCTGACCGCCGTGCAGTCGAGCGGCGTGCCGTTCAAGGCCTACCTCGGGCAGTGGGGTCACGCGTATCCGACGCGGGCCGACTGGTGGGGCAACGCCGCCCAGGGCGTACCGAGCGTGCTGGTCGCGTGGTTCGATCAGTTCCTGAAAGGCCGGACCACTGGCGTGCTCGATGCGCCGCGCGTGCAGCTGCAGACGGATGGCGGCGACTGGCGCCACGAGAACGACTTCCTGAAGGGAAAGACCAAACTGGTCCACTACGGGCTGGGCGCCGGCGGCACGATGGCGACGAGGCTGCGCGACAGCGGCGGCAGCGTCACCTATCACGACTACCACGGAGGCACGACGACCGGCACGGTCGACAACGGGCCCGATCGCGTCGTGTGGGTGTCGGAACCGCTTGCCGCCGACGTCCACATTTCCGGGATGCCGCGTTTCGAAGCGACCGTGATGGCGAGCGGGCGGCGAGCCAGCCTGATGCTCACGCTCGCCGAGCGGACGTCGTCCGGGGATCGGTCCTTCAACTTCGGGGCGCTGAGCCTGAACCATGCGGGCAATCTCGCGTCCGGCTCGCCGGACATCTCGGGTCAGTCGCAACGCGTCGGGGTGAACTTCTTTCCGCAGGACGACGTGGTGAAGGCAGGGAGCCGGCTCGTCCTGATCGCCTCGGGGAATCTGTTGACGAACGGCTCACCGGGACCCTCACTGCAGCCTGTCAGCGACGGCTCGACGATCACGATCGAGCTCGCGGGCGCGACGCTGCGGATACCAGTGGACCTGACGGTGACGTTCGAGAAGTAGGCTCAGTACTCGTAGAATCCCCGTCCGCTCTTGCGCCCCAGGTGGCCGGCCGCCACCATGCGGCGCAGGAGCGGACATGGACGGTACTTCGGGTCCCCGAGGCCGTCGTGGAGAACGTTGAGGATCGCCAGGCACACGTCCAGGCCGATGAAGTCGGCCAGTGTGAGCGGTCCCATCGGATGGTTCATCCCGAGCTTCATCACGCCATCGATCGCGTCGCGCGTACCGACCCCCTCCATCAGCGCGAAGATCGCCTCGTTGATCATCGGCATGAGGATCCGGTTGGCGATGAAGCCAGGATAGTCCGCCGCTTCGAGCGCGGTCTTTCCAAGCGTCACGCACAGCTGTGACGCGACCGCCATCGATTCCGGCGACGTCGCCTGCCCGCAAATCAGCTCGACGAGCGTCATCAGCGGGACGGGATTCATGAAGTGCATCCCGAGCACCTTGTCGGGCCGCTTGGTCGCCGCGCCGAGCAACGTGATCGAAATCGACGACGTGTTCGAAGAGAGGATGACCTCGGGCCGCGTGATCGCGTCGAGCGTCGCGAACAGCTCGCGCTTCACGGCCGCGTCCTCGACGATGGCCTCGACGACGTAGTCGACAGCGGAGAGGGCGCTCACATCGATGCCGGTGGACAGGCGTCCGACGGCCGCGTCGCGGTCCTCGGGCGTCATTTTTCCCTTCTCGACGAACTTGCCCAGGCTCTTCTCGATCGTGCTGCGGGCGCGATCGAGCGCGGGGGCCGCGGCGTCGATCAGGTGCACCTCGTACCCGGATTGCGCGAACACCTGGGCGATCCCATTGCCCATGGTGCCTGCGCCGATAACGCCAATTCGCTTGATGTGAATCATCCGGGTGATTATCCCCGCGTGCGCGGGGTCCTGACAACACCCACGGCAGGAGCGGCTATGGTCTAATGCCGGAACAGATGACCCTGTCCCTCGACACGACGCCCGATGCGCGCGACGTCCAGCGCGAGGTCTACCGCCGTCTCGGCGGCCCCGGGCGCGTAGCGATTCTGTTTCGCTTGAACGCGCTTGTGCGGCAGACGGCCATGGCGGGGATTCGGCGGCGGCATCCAGCCTACGCTGAGGCCCAGGTCGAGATGGCCCTCAGGCGTCTCGTCCTGGGTGATGAATTGATGAGCAAGGTCTTCCCCGATCAGGAACTGATCACTCCATGAGCCCTGAAGAGGCTGCCCTCGCCAACGTCATAGGCGCACTGGAGCGATTGGGGATTCCTTTCATGCTGACCGGATCGGTGGCCTCGAGGTACCATGGCCACCCACGCGCGACGCCTGCCGCCGATCTGGTGATTGATCCCTCCGAACCGCAACTGGACGCCCTGGTCGAGATCCTGGCGGCGGCCCGTTTCTATGTGGATCCGGACAGCGCGCGTGACGCCCTGCGCAGGCGGACCCAATTCAATGCAATCGACACCTCGTACGCCTGCAAGATCGATTTGATCGTGCGCCGCGACCGGCCGTTTAGCCTGGAGGAGTTCTCGCGACGGGTGGCCGTCGACCTCTCGTTCGCGAAAGCTGTTCCCATCGTCACGCCCGAGGACGCCATTCTGTCGAAACTGGAACGGGCGCGCCGCTCCGGCGATTCGGAGAAGCAGATTGGCGATGCCGTCGGCGTCCTGAACCTGAATCCGTCGATCGATCGCGCGTACATTGAACGGTGGGCGGTCGACCTCGGCGTCAGCGATCTCTGGCTGCGGGTCAGCAGCCACTGACAGACGCGTTCAGATCCGCTCCACCGCCAGCGCCACACCGTTGCCGCCGCCGAGACACAGCGCCGCAATTCCGCGCTTCGCGCCCCGCCGCTTCATCGCATACAGCAGCGTGGTCAAGACCCGCGCGCCGCTTGCGCCGATCGGGTGACCGAGCGCGACGGCGCCGCCATGGACGTTCACGCGCGCCGGATCGATGTCGAGCTCCCGCATCACCGCGACCGCCTGCACCGCGAACGCCTCGTTGATTTCGAAGAGGTCAACGTCCTTCAGGTTCCAGCCGATCTTCGCTGCGACCTTCCGGACGGCTTCGACGGGCGTCATCATGACCATCCCGGGTGCGAGCCCGCTCGTCGCCTGACCGATGATGCGCGCGAGCGGCTGTACGCCCAGGGCCTTGACCCGGTTCTCCGAGACGACCACGAGCGCCGCCGCGCCGTCGTTGACGCCAGGGGCGTTACCGGCGGTGACCGTGCCGTCTTTCTTGAAGGCAGGCTTCAACGCGCTGAGTGCGTCTGCGGTCGTGTCCGCGCGGATCGCTTCATCCTTGTCGATCGTGAGCGGCGCCCCCTTCCGCTGGGGGATCGACACGGGCAGGATCTCGTCCCTGAACCATCCTTCGCTGGTCGCGTGGGCCGCCTTGCGATGGGATTCCGCGGCGTACGTGTCCTGCTCGACGCGGCTCACCGAGTACTTTTCGGCGACCGTCTCGCCCGAGATCCCCATGTGGCAGTTGTCGAAGGAGCACCACAGGCCATCGTTGATCATCGAGTCGACGACCTGTCCATTGCCCATGCGCAGGCCTTCCCGGATCCGCGGGAGAAGATAGGGCGCGTTGCTCATGGACTCCATGCCGCCCGCCACTGCGATCTCGATGTCACCCGTCGCGATCCCCTGGGCGGCGAGCATTACGGCTTTCAGGCCGGAGCCACACACCTTGTTGATCGTCAGCGCCGCGACGTGGTCGCCGAGACCGCCATGGAGGGCCGCCTGCCGCGCGGGGTTCTGGCCGTTCCCACCCTGGATCACGTTCCCCATGATGCATTCGTCAACCGAGGCGGGGTCGATCCCGGCTCGCGCAACCGCTTCTCTGACGGCCAGGGCGCCCAGTTGCGCAGCGGTGAAGTCCTTGAGCGCGCCGAGGAACTTTCCTGTCGGCGTGCGAACGGCGGAGAGAATGACTGACGTGTTCATCGTGTGGCGATCTTCGTGACGGAGTTCTTGCCAAGGAGATGCTGCACCTTGGGCAGAATGGTGGTTCGGGCGCGCGCGATCTCGGCGAGCCAACGTGCGTCGGCGGCCGAGACCCGCAGAACCGTTCCGTCGAGCGCGACCGACGTGACGCGCGACAACGCGGGGCCGACGGCCAGCTGCCAGGCGAACGCCGTTCGTGCCGGAGAGGCAGGTTGGCGCCGGACGAGTTCGGCGAGCACGGTGCCGGAGAATGCCTGGATGGATCGCATGGAGCGTCAGCACCGATACTATCAGGCAAACATGCGCCTCATCCTGGCTTCAGCGTCTCCCCGTCGAGCCGAGCTGCTTGCGTCAGCCGGTTTCGCATTCGACATCGTCCCGGCGGATGTGGATGAGCAGCCGGGCGACGGAGAAGCCGCCCACGAGTACACGCTCCGCGTGGCGCGAGACAAGGCGCGCGCCGTTGCACGTACGCTTCACGACACGGATGCCGTCGTCCTCGCCGCGGACACCGAAGTGCTCGCCGACGACATGATCCTCGGGAAGCCGTCGGACTATGCCGATGCCGCCCGTATGCTGAGGATGCTGTCGAACGCCGTCCACCAGGTCGTCACGGCCGTCGTCGTGTGGGGGAATGACGACGAGCGATCCGAGGTCGTCACTACGCACGTGCGGTTTCTTCCGCTGTCGGAGGCGGATATCGAGTGGTACGTGAGTACGGGCGAGCCCATGGGCAAGGCGGGCGCGTATGGGATCCAGGGAAGGGGCGCTCGTTTCATCGATCGCATCGACGGCTCGTGGTCGAACGTCGTTGGCCTCCCGATCCATGCCGTGCACCGGCTACTCGGAGTAGGGGACAGCCACCATACGGAGTAGGGGACAGCCACCATTGTATATATGCAATGGTGGCTGTCCCCTTATGCAATGGTGGCTGTCCCCTCCGCGGCGTCCGCGGCGTCCGCGTTTGACGCTGCCTCCACGGGGCGGTATTCTGGAGCGGCCACACTTCCCCGGAATCCTATGAAAACAAAGGCTCTCAAGATCGTCGCCACGGTCGTGATACTTCTCGGCGCGCTCGGGGGGCTGATGTACACCTCCCTTGCCGAGGGGACGGAGTACTACAAGCACGTCGAAGAGGTCATGGCCGACCCTGGACCATGGCACGGCAAGAACCTCCAGCTGCATGGATTTGTCGTCGACAAGTCGATCCTGCGGAAGCCTGACTCACTGGATTATCGGTTCCAGATCCAGAACAAGGGACTGGTCGTGCACGCCAGCTACACGGGGGTCGTGCCGGACACCTTCAAGGGTGGCTCCGAAGTCGTGCTGAAAGGCCGCCTGGGTCCTCACGGGTTCGAGGTGGCGCCGAACGGCGTGATGGCCAAGTGTCCCTCCAAGTACGAAGCCAAGACCCCCGGGATTCCGGGAACCTAGCCTCGTGCCTGCCCTCGGGACCTTCATCCTCCTGGCCGCGTTTGTCGTCGCGTCCTACGCGATCGCCGCATGCGTGGCCGGGGCGCGGCGCCGATCCACCCGCCTGGTCGAAAGCGGCGTCAGCGCCTTTTACGCCGTCACCGCGCTCATGACGGTCGCATCGGGCGTACTCGTGCACGCATTCGTGACCGACAACTACGCGATCAAATACGTCCAGCGCTATTCGGATACCGCCCAGCCGCTCGCCTACAAGATCGCGTCCTACTGGGGTGGTCTCGACGGGTCGATCATGTTCTGGGTGTTCCTGCTGAGCGCCTTCGGGGCCGTGGCGGTGCAGGTCAACCGCGTCCGGCATCGGGAACTGATCCCCTATGTCGTGGCCGTGATTGCCGCCGTGGAGGTGTTCTTCATCTTCCTGATGGTGATTCACAAGAATCCCTTCTCGACGTTCCTCACGCCGGCGCCGGCCGATGGCGCGGGCCTGAATCCGCTCCTCCAGAATTTCTACATGGCGATCCATCCGCCCTCGCTCTACATCGGCTTCGTCGCCATGACGATCCCGTTCGCCTTCGGCATTGCCGCGCTCATCACCGGCCACCTCGACGACGCGTGGCTGCGCGCCGTGCGCCGCTGGACGATGACCGGATGGCTGTTCCTGTCGTTCGGCCTGACCCTCGGCATGCTCTGGGCGTACGAGGAACTCGGGTGGGGCGGCTACTGGGGCTGGGATCCGGTCGAGAACGCCGGTCTCCTGCCGTGGTTCACCGCGACCGCCTTTCTGCACTCGGTCATGGTCCAGGAGCGCCGCGGGATGCTGCGCGTCTGGAACGTCACCCTCGTGATCGTCACCTTCTTCCTGACGATCTTCGGGACGTTCATGACGCGCTCCGGCGTCGTGCAGTCGGTCCATGCCTTCGGGGAGGACAGAGAGCTGGCGCTGCTCTTCACCATCTTCATGGTCGTGATCCTCGTCTTCAGTTTCGGGCTCGTGATCTACCGCCTGCCGCTGCTGAAGTCGCGTAACGAGCTCGACTCCTGGGCATCGCGTGAGGCGGCATTCCTCGCCAACAACTGGATCCTGCTGTTCTCGGCCTTCTTCGTGCTGTTTGCGACGATGTTCCCGACACTCAGTGAAGCGGTGAAGGGGGAGCGCCTCACCGTCGGTCCGCCGTTTTTCAACAAATGGATGCTGCCGATCGGCCTCATCCTGCTCACGCTGACCGGCGTCGGACCGCTGCTCGCATGGCGGCGTTCGACGCTCGGGAACATCGTCCAGCAGTTTTTCTGGCCGGTCGTCGCCGGGGTGGTGACGGCCGTCGCGCTGTACTCGTTCGGGGTCCGCGTGTGGAGCTCGGGCATCTGCTTCGCCCTGTGCGCGTTCGCCGCCGGGACGATCATCCAGGAATTCGTGCGCGGCGCAGACGTCCGTCGTTCGACGACCGGCACGGACCTGTTCACCGGTATGGTGGGGCTCTTCGGCCGCTCCCGGCGCCGCTATGCCGGCTACATCGTGCACCTGGGGATCATCACCATGTTCCTCGGATTCGCGGGCGAAGGTTTCAAGAAGGAAGAGCAGCTGCCGATGAAGGTCGGGCAGCAGACGACGGTCGGACCGTTCACCGTGCGCCACGACGCGCTGCGCGTCACGGCCGATGCCCAGAAACAGATGGTTACGGGGCACGTCAGCGTCTTCGAAGACGGCAAGCTGCTCACGACCATGGAGCCGGCGAAGTGGTATTTCGCCAAGCGCGAGGATGAGCCCACCACTGAAGTCGCCATCCGGCGGGCCCCGGCCGAGGACCTCTACATCGTGCTCTCGGGCTTCACCGTCGACGACCAGAGCGCGGTCTATGCCATCACGGTGAATCCGCTCGTCAACTGGATCTGGCTCGGCTTCGGACTCATGGCCATCGGGAGCCTCATCTCCCTCCTGCCGGAGTCGATGTTCGCGGTCGCGATGTCCAAGGTGCCTGCGGGCGCCGCGACCACGGCCCTGCTGTTATCGCTGTTGCTGCCGGCGGCGCTCCAGGCTCAGCATGTCGAGAATCCGCAGACGATTTTCAAAGCGCCCCGCACGCAGCTCGAGAAGGAGCTCCAGAGCGAGATCATCTGCATGTGCGGCACGTGCGGGCGCAAGCGCATCGGTGAATGCACCTGCGGGCTGGCGGCGCAAATGCGCGCCGAAGTCGGGCAGATGGTCTCACAGGGCAAGTCACGTGAGCAGGTGTACGAGTTCTACATGGCGAAGTACGGCAGCCAGGAGCCGCTGGCGTCCCCGATCGACAAGGGTTTCAATCGCCTCGCCTGGCTGGTCCCCTACATCATCGGCGGTACCGGTGCGCTCATCGTCGGCCTCATGGCCCTGAGGTGGACGCGGCGCGAAGGCGCCGACGCCACAGGCCCCGCGGCGCCTGTTGACGACGATCCCGCGCGCCGCCAGAGACTAGACGATGAGCTCCGCGACCTCGACTGACGAAACGCGGCTTGCCCCGCACGAGGGCTTTCGGCCGTGGCACTTTTTCGTGCTTGCATCGATCCTCCTCGCGACGGTCACCGTCGTGCTGGCCCGCCGATCAACTCCTGAAAACCTGATCCTCCTGAGCTTCACGGTGGCGGCGGCCGGTGCCGCGGCGGCAGCGCTGTACCGCATGCTGCTCCCGTTTGCGTCTGGTGAGGTCGCCCTGGCAGACGAGCCCCTTACGGAGCGTCGGCGTGCCACACTCGAGAAAGACAAGCTGCTGGCACTGCGGGCGATCAAGGAGCTCGAGTTCGACCGCGCGATGGGGAAACTGTCCCAGAAGGACTTCGACGAGATGGGCGGGCGTCTGCGCCAGCGCGCGCTCTCACTGATGAAGCAACTGGATGAAGGGGCGAGTTATCGCGAGGTGATCGAGCTGGAGCTCCAGAGAAGACTGCAACAGGCGCCCGAACGTACCTCGTGTGGATGCGGGGCGGCCAACGATGAGGACGCCACGTTCTGCAAGAAATGCGGTAAGAGGCTGGGGGCGTGACGACGACGCGCGTGCGTGCCGTCGCGGTGGTGGCGCTCGTGGGGACGGTGCTGTGCGTCCCCGCGCATGCCCAGATGCTGGGTACGCAGATGCCGGATCCGCGCCAGATGTCAGGCGTCCCCCTGCCGACCAGCGACCTGCCCGTCGGCACCCTCACGGTGCGCGTGATTCGCGGGTCGTTGTCGAACCCGGTGCCCAATCATCCCGTCGACACCACCGGCGGCGCCTCCGTCACGAAACCCACCAATGAGAGCGGACGCGCCGAGTTTCCGGATCTCGCTCCCGGACTTCGCATCAAGGCCTCGACGACCGTGAACGGCGAACGCCTGGAGTCTCAGGAGGTACAGATTCCGTCGACGGGCGGGGTCCGCATCATGCTGGTCGCGACCGATGCCGAGGCCGCCGGGCGCGAGGCCGAGGACCGTCGCCTGGCGCTCTCTCCCGCACAGCGCGGCATCGTGGTTCTGGGAGAGCAGTCCAGATTCGTCTTCGAGATGGGTGAGGACGGCCTCAGCGTCTTCAATATCTTCCAGGTCCTCAATACCGCACGGACGCCCGTGGATCCTGCGGCGCCGGTGGTGTTCGTCCTGCCCGAAGGGGCGACGCGCGCGGGGCTTCTCGAGGGTTCGACGCCGCTCGCATCTGTCGTGGGGGACCGAGTCGAGGTCAAGGGACCGTTTCCGCCAGGCATGACGCTCCTCCAGTTCGCCTACACCCTGCCGTACGCGGGTGACACGCTTTCGGTGCGTCAGGTGCTGCCGGTGCAACTCACGCAACTCACGGTCGCGGCGCAGAAGATCGGCGCGATGCGGCTCTCCTCCACGCAGATCGCACAACAGCGCGACGTGGCATCCGAGGGGCAGACGTACGTACTGGGGCAAGGCCCGACTGTTCCGCCCGGCGGGGCGGTCGAGTTCTCGTTCTCCGGCCTCCCACATGCCGCGCGCTGGCCTCGCAATCTCGCGCTCGCACTCGTCGTGCTCATCCTTGCGGCTGGCGCATTCGCGTCCGTCCGGGGCCGTGGCGTCGAGACAACCGAGCCTGCACGGCGCGCGCTCCAGGCAAAACGCGAGCGTTTGTTCGATCAGCTCGCCGACCTGGAGCAGGGGCAACGAGCCGGGGCGCTCGCGCCGGCCGCGTATGCCGGCCGGCGCCAACAGCTGATGACGTCGCTCGAGCGCGTATACGCCGCGCTGGACGAAGAAGCCGCGGCCTCGTGACGCCCGTGGATTTCACGTCGCTGACGTTTACCGATGTGACACGGACGTTCGGACGGCGTCGCGCGCTCAACCGCGTATCGTTCACGTGTCAGGCCGGGCAGATCGTCGCGCTCCTCGGCGCCAATGGCGCAGGGAAATCGACCCTGCTGTCGATCGCGGCGACCCTCCTGGAGCCCTCGTCAGGTGCGGTGCTCTACGGCACACAGACGGCCCGGGACGGAGGGGCGGCCATCCGCGGGCGCATCGGCCTCCTCGGACACGATCTCTACATCTACGCCGAGCTCACCGCCACCGAGAATCTCGCGTTCTTCGGCCGGCTCTACGGTGTCGAGGATGTCGATGGCGCTGTCGCCAGCGCCCTCGCGCACGCCGGGTTGCAGGATCGCGCGGATGAGCCGGTCTCCTCCTTCTCGCGGGGCATGCGGCAGCGGCTGGCGCTGGAACGCGCGCTGCTCCACGCTCCCCGGCTGCTGCTGCTCGACGAGCCGTTCACCGGGCTCGACGATGCGTCCTCGACCTCGCTGCGCGAACGGCTCATCGGCGTGCGCTCCCAGGGGGCGCTCGTGCTCGTGACCACGCACGATCTCGAAGCGATCGAACCGGTGGTGGACGCCGCATTCGTCCTTGCCAACGGGCGAATCGATCCGCTCGAGCCCGGAGGAGGCTCCCTGCGCGAACGGTACAGGCGCCATGCGTAACGTGACCTTCGTGGCTGCCGTGGCGCTGCTGGTGCGGAAGGACCTCGTCATCGAGGCGAGAAGCCGCGAAGTCATCTACACCGCGGTGCTCTTCGCCATCGCGTGCGTGCTCGTCTTTGCGTTCGGATTCGTCACGGAGGGCAGGGCGGAGCCGGACGCCGCCGCGGCGATCCTGTGGATCGCCATCGCGTTCTCCGGCACGCTGGCGCTCGCACGCATTTTCGATCGCGAGCGGCAGAACGAGACGCTGCGTGCGCTGATGCTCGCTCCCGTGGCGCGTCCCGCGATCTACGTGGGGAAGCTGGCAGGCGTGCTGGCGCTGCTCCTGTTGGTGCAGACGATCGTGGTTCCGCTCGTGGCGCTCTGGTTCCAGGCCGGGCTCTTCCGGCATGCGACGCTCGTGCTGGCGCTCCTGGTGTCCGGCTCGGTCGGGTATGCCGCGGTCGGAACGCTGTTTGCCGCAATGCTCGCACGCACGCGCGGTCGGAGCGCCCTGTTGCCGGTCCTCTTGTATCCCGTCACGATTCCGGTGATCATCGCCGGCGTGAAAGGCACGGCAGCCCTGCTCCAGGCGGACCCGAACCTGGCCGTCGCCCGGGCATGGCTGATGATGCTCGTGTCGTTCGATGCGGTCTTCATCACGCTGTCCCTCTGGATGTTCGAACCGGTGATGAGCGACTGACGACGCCGGGAGTGAGGAATGAGGAATGAGGAATCAGGAGTTGTCGAAGTGACCCGCCTGTTTACAGTTGTGCTGATCGTCTGCATCGGAATGTTCGGCTACGCACCATTCCTGATCGTCAATGCGCCCTACGAATCGACCATGGGGCTCGTGCAGAAGATTTTCTATTTTCACGTCGCGGCGGCGCTGACGATGTTCTTGTCGGCGTTCGTCGCCGGCATCGCGAGCGCCGTGTTTCTCCTGGGGCGCCGGCCCTCGATGGACCGCGTCGCAGTCGCCGCGGCGGAGATCACCGTGGTGCTGGGATTCATCGTGCTCGTCTCGGGGCCTCTCTGGGCCCGGAAGGCCTGGGGCGTCTGGTGGCAGTGGGATGCGAGGCTGACCTCGACGCTCGTCATGTGGCTGGTGTTCCAGTCGTACCTGCTGCTCCGCACATATGGCGGGCCAGGGTCCGACCGGCTGTCGTCTGCGGTCGGGATCTTCGGCGCCGCGCTCGTCCCGTTTGTCTACTGGTCGGTGAACATGTGGCGAACGGTTCATCCGACGACCAATGTCGTCCCGACGCTCGACCCGTCGATGCGTGGCCCCTTTCTGTTCTGCGTGCTCGCGTTCTTCTGCCTGTATGCGTTGCTCCTGATGACGCGGACGGCGCTCGAGACCCGCCGCGCGGAACTCGATGCCCTCTACCTCTCGCTCGAGGACTGAATGAAAAGACTCATGTGTGTGCTGGCGACGTTCGCGGTGATCATGCTGGCGTCGGGCCGCCTCTCTGCCTGGCAGCCCCCCGCCGCCCAGGACGGCTTCGTTCCGGTGGAGCAGCTGGGCAATGAGGAGCGACTGCCCGCGGCCCCTCTCGTGGCCGGGGCGTACGGCGTGGCGTGGGGCGCGATCCTGTTCTACGTCTGGACGATCCGGCGCCGTCTCGCGCGCATCGAGCGTGAGCTGGCCGATGTCGCCCGCCGGGTCCCGCCAGGGGGGCGGTGATGCTCGACGGGATGACGTCCGCGCATTTCATCTTCATCCCCTCGGTCATGCTCGTGGGGATCGTGCTCGGATGGATCCTGGGGTCGCGCGCGGCGAAGGACGCCTACGCGATCGAGTTGAAGCGCCGCGACGAGCGCGCGGCACGCACGGTCACCGACCGATCGCCAGGCGCTGGGCGAGGCTGAGGGGCAGGCCGGCATCGAGGATGCGCCGCTGTGCCTCCTGCACATCGTAGGGGACGCGCAGAAGAGTGATCCGGCGCGCGTCCGTGTCGTACACCGCATACGCGGCACGCGGATCGCCGTCGCGCGGTTGTCCCACCGACCCCGCGTTCACCAGATACCGGGCCCCGTCGGCCAGCATCACCTCCACGTTCCCGTCCGACGCCTGCGCGGGCACCGTATCGCCATCACCCCCTCGCCGGTACACGATCGGGAGATGCGTGTGTCCGAAGAGGCAGAGCGGCCTCGCGGCCGCGTCGAGGGCCTGCGACGCGTCATCGAGCGAAAAAATGTAGTGGTCTTCGTCGAACGGCGCACCGTGGCAGATCTCCGTACCGTCGTCGATGGCGAGCGGTCCCTCGGGAAGCGCCTCCAGGTACGCGCGATGGGCCGGGGTGAGCGTCTGTGAGGTCCATATCGCCGCGGCACGCGCAATGTGATTGAAGTCCGCCGCATCCTCGATGTTGATGGCGGCCTTGTCGTGATTGCCACGGATGCTCGCGTGCGGGTCGAGCGACACGACTCGCGCGATGACGGCGTTCGGCTCCGCGCCGTAGCCCACGAGATCGCCGAGCACGAGCGCACGGTCCCAGCTGGTCGAGGAGGCGGCGTCCAGGACGGCGTCGAGCGCGTCGATGTTGGCGTGAATGTCGGACAGGATCAGATATCGCACGTGGGTCCTAGTTGATGAGCGCGAGTTGCTCGAGGATGCGCTCCGCCACCTCTTCGGGCGGGACGCCTGATGCGTTCACACGGAGGCGTGCGGCGCCATAGGCGGCGATGCGCACGTCGAACAAGCGCTCCATCGCGGCCCGGTCCGCGGCGAGGGGCCGCCGGCCGTCGTTCGGAATCCTCGCGAGCAGCTCCTCGAGCGGCACGTCGAGCCAGATCGATACGCCGTCCGTGTTGATCGCGGTTCTGATCTCAGGGTCCATGAATGTCCCGCCACCGGTGGCCACGACGACGTGGCGCAGCGGCAGCAACAGGCGGAGGATATCGCGTTCGGCGGCCCGGAAGTACGTTTCGCCATCCGAGGCAAAAATATCCGCGACAGGGCGTCTCTCGCGCGCCTCGATCAGTTCGTCGACGTCTTCGGCGCGCCATTGAAGCCGCGCCGCCAGGGCCTTGGCGACGGTGCTCTTGCCGGCAGCCATGAAACCCACGAGGTACAGCTTGTCGATCATGTATTTATCGCCGGGGCCTACGGACCTTCGGACCGACGGACCCACCCTGTGTCAGGCGCTCGAGTGTGTCGAAGAAGCCGGGGTACGACACGTCGACCGCGGACGCCCCGAGGATGGTCACCGGACCGCTGGCTCTCGTTGCGGCGATCGCAAAGGCCATGGCGAGCCGGTGATCGCCGGCGGCATCCACCATGGCGCCATGCAGCGGACGCGCTTCCAGCCGGAAGCCGTCCTCGAACTCGTCCACCTGCGCGCCCATCGCGCGAAAGCCCGCCGCCAGCGATGCGATACGGTCGCTTTCCTTGACGCGGAGTTCGCGCGCGCCACGCACGGTCAGCGTCCGGCCGGGGGGCATCATGGCGGCCAGCGCGGCCAGCGCAGGAATTTCGTCGATCACGCCGGGCACCTCGCCGGGTTCGATCGTGAAGCTGGCGGTCTCGCCGTGGGCGATCACGACGGAGCCGATCGGCTCGGCGCTGTCGGTCACGCCCGACCCGAAGGTCGGGCCTACGCCGACGGGCGACTCGGTCACGCCCGACCTGAAGGTCGGGCCTACGCCGACGGGCGTGACCATCACTTCGGCGCCGGCACGGCGAAGGATGTCGAGCAGGTCCGTCCTGGTTGGATTCAGACCGACATGTTCGACGACCACGTGTCCACCTGGCATGCCTGCCGCGAGCGCACCCCAGAACGCCGCGCCGGAGATGTCACCAGGGACATGGAGCTCGCGCGCGGTCAATGCCTGACCTCCTTCGACGGCGACCCGTCCATGGCTCCTCACGACGAGAAGCTGGAACGTTTCAAGGGCCCGTTCGGTGTGATCACGTGTCGCGACGGGTTCTTCGACGACCGTCGTCCCCTCGGCGTAGAGGCCCGCCAGCAGCACACAGCTCTTCACCTGCGCGCTCGGTGCGGCGGACCGATGGATTATGCCCTTGAGCGCCGTGCCCTGGATCGTGAGCGGGGGAAAGCCGTCGGCGGAGGTGACGGTGGCTCCCATCCGCTGCAGCGGGTCGATGATGCGGCGCATCGGGCGGCGCCGCAGTGATTCGTCGCCCGTGAACTGCGTGAGGAAGGGCTGGCCGGCCAGGATACCGGACATCAACCGCATCGTCGTGCCAGAGTTCGCGGCGTCGAGCGGCGCGAGTGGGCGCCGCAGGCCTTCCCGACCCAGACCGCGGATCAGGATGAGCTCGCCGCGACGTTGCACGTCGACGCCGAGCGCCCGTACGCACTCGAGCGTGGCCGCACAGTCGGCACCTCGAGAGTATCCGTGGATCACGGACTCGCCGTCGGCAAGGGCCGCCAGCATGGCGTACCGGTGAGAGATGGATTTATCGCCAGGGACGACCACGCGTCCGGCGGCTTGCGCCGACGGCGCGATCGTCGCCCGGTCGCCGGCCGCACGCATCGCCTGAACTATAACATTCGCCTTCCTGACACTTCCGGTTTACTATCTACGACATACTCCTATGCTGTCGCGCGGCGGAACCATTCGCCTGCAGATCCCCAGCAATTACGAACTGCTGGACTTCATCCAGATCGTCTGCGATCGCGTAGGGCTGCTGGCCGCCCTCGACGACGACAGCGTCCACTGGATCGGCGTCGCGGTGCGCGAATCGGTCATCAACGCCATCAAGCACGGCAACCGCGAAGACTACGACAAGCTCGTCACCGTCGAGTTCTCCCTGACGCCCGCGGCCTCGCCCGACGAGCTCGTCGTGCTGGTCCTCGATGAGGGGGAGGGGTTCGATGCGCAGGAGATCGCGGATCCTCTGGCGCCAGAGAATATCCTCAAGTCCAGCGGCCGCGGCATCTTCTTCATGCGCAGCTTCATGGACGACGTGGTGTTGACTCGCGCGTCGCAGGGTGGCATGGAAGTCCGCATGGTCAAGAAGCTCGCGGCGAGTGCCTGAATCGATTCCCCCAATGTTTCTCGCGACGGCCATCGAGGCCGTCATCCGCGCGGGCGACGTGCAGATGGCGCACTTCGGCGGAGAGATGCGCGTCGACAAGAAGGGGGCGATCGACCTCGTCACGGAAATCGACCTCCGGGTGGAGCGCGAGTTTCGGGCCATGATCGCCGAGCGGTTTCCCTCCCACGTCGTGCTCGGCGAAGAGTTCTCGCGCGACGAGGATCGCACGCGGGTCGCCGAGTTCTGCTGGATCCTGGACCCGATCGACGGCACGACGAACTTCGCGCACGGCCTGCCGATTTTCTGCTGTTCGCTGGGCCTCGAGATCAATGGGGAGCTTGCGGTCGGTGCGGTATTCGATCCGAGTCGACGCGAGCTGTTCACCGCGCAACGCGGTGGCGGCGCGTGGCTGAACGGAGCCCCGCTCCGCGTGTCGTCGGCGGCCACGTTGCTCGACTCACTGCTGGTCACCGGATTTCACTACAGCATCCATAAAAATCCCGAGGAGCTGCTCGGCCTGTTCAGTGAGTTCATCACCCGCGCCCGCGCCGTGAGGCGGCTGGGCAGCGCGGCGCTGGATCTTTGCTATGTGGCCGCCGGTCGTTTCGACGGATTCTGGGAACAGAAGCTCCAGCCCTGGGACGTTGCCGCCGGCGCGTTGATCGTCCAGGAAGCCGGCGGTACGGTCACGACGTCCACCGGGCAGCCATTCCAGTCCTCCGCTGGTAGCGTCCTCGCCACCAATGGTGTGATCCACGCCGAGATGATGGATGTGATCCACGGGTTCTCCGCCCGATTCCGTTCACGAAACTGGACGGACTGAAGCTCCTGAAGGACACCCTCGACCCCTACGTTCCAACTCCTCTCGCCTAACCTGCGCTTCCGATTGAAGGATTTTGTTAGGAGTTAGCGTGAGAAGTCAGAAGTCGGGCGTGTGGCACCCTTCCTGCTGAGCATGACGGCAAGCCAGGTAGAACGGTGTTGAACAGTGGCCGTGATGACGAGCCGTGTTGAACCGTGTTGAACAGTGGCCGTAATGACGAGCGGTGTTGAACCGTGTTGAACGGTGGGCCGTAATGACGAGCCGTGTTGAACAGTGGCCGTGAACGGAGCAGACATCATGACGACAAGCATGTGGCGGGCAGTGTTCGGAGTGTTCGTAGCGACGGCGAGCCTGGCGCCGGCGCCGGCCCAGGCGCAGATCAGTCGGGTCAGCGGGGCGGACACGCGGCAGTCGATCGGCGTGAACTTCGGCGCCTTTCTGCCGAAGGCCGAAGACTCGCGCGTTGACGGCGACGTG
Organism: Vicinamibacterales bacterium; assembly: GCA_035575695.1. GTDB lineage: Bacteria > Acidobacteriota > Vicinamibacteria > Vicinamibacterales > 2-12-FULL-66-21 > JACDCA01. The sequence goes on along the minus strand of DATLXP010000176.1, from coordinate 17,922 downwards.
CTCTTCAGGAATGGGGACTCGCTGCTGTTCGACATCAAGGATTTCAACGGCGCGTCGGTCGGTGCCGAGTACCTCATCGGTCTCAGCCGGTACATCGAAGCAGGCCTCGATGTGAGCTTCTACCAGCGGACGGTACCGAGCATCTACCGGGAGCAGGTCAACGCCAACGGTTCAGAGATCGAGCAGGACCTGAAACTGCGGATCACTCCCGTGACCGCCTCGGTGCGCTTTCTACCTGTAGGACGGGACTCGACCGTGCAGCCATATATCGGTATCGGCGCGAGCCTGCTGAACTGGCGCTACAGCGAGAGCGGGGAGTTCGTTGACTTCACCGACGGCTCGATTTTCCGCGACCGCTTCGTCGCGAAAGGTAGCACCGTCGCGCCGGTCGTGCTCGGAGGACTGCGTTTTCTGGCGGCGGACGTCTGGACCTTCGGCGGGGAACTGCGCTATCAGCGCGGCGAGGGGGACACGGGGGGCCAGGCCGCGGGATTCCTGGACGACAGGATCGACCTTGGCGGCTGGACCGCGAATTTCAATGTCCACTATCGGTTCTAAGTTCCAGGTTCCAGGTTCCACGTTCCCGGTTCCCGGTTCCGGAACCTAGAACGTTGAACCTGGAACCTTGAACCGATAGAGCGAGGCGCCCCCACCCTCGGCGACCTTCTCGAATCCCTGCAGCCATCCCTGGTCGCGCTTCGCCGCATGATGAAGCGCATCGCCTCCTTCAGCCGATTCCTCGATGATCAGCCACCCTGCGTGGCCGGACGGCCTGAGCATCGCGAAGCGCCAGATCTCGCCGTTCCCTTCGTGCAGAAAATCTTTGATGCGGAAACCCGCAAGCGACAGATCATGCATGTAGTGCCCGAGCGACCCCATGCTCATCATGATCGTCTGGCCGCCGTGGTGCTGCTGCAGATACGCCGTGACGCCTCGTCGTCCCGCCATCGCGGCGGCTTCACGACTCGACTCGCGAATGAGAGGGGCTTCTCGATCGAACGGGCCGGCCTGGACGATCGTCACCGACAGGGCGACAAGCGCCACGGGCAGCCGCGCCAGTTTCGGCAGGACGTTGATGCCGCCGGCGCACAGCGCCGCGGCCGCCGCCACGAGCGGCAGATCGTAACGGATCCTGAAGGGATGCCCCTGCAGATACGCGAACATGGGCAAGGCGGCGGCCGCCGCCAGCGCCAGGAGCAACACCACCGACGCGCGCGTCCGTGACCGCGCGAACTCGAAGACGAGCAGGGCGGCGCCGATGTAGCCGCCCCACACCAGTCCCCATCCAGAGAGCTGCCTGAGACCGTCGGCAATCTGTTGCCAGGCGACGAGCGGATGGCCGAGGGCGTCCACATTCTCCGGCACGAAGAATCCGCCCGTCACAAACCATGCCCCGACCACCCACCGGCTGTTCATCGAGAACACCACGACGGCGAGTACGGGTAAGGCGGCAAGCCCCAGCGCGGCCCGAACAGTCGCCGCGAACGGCGTGCCTCGTCGCAGCAAGACCGCACACGACAGTGCGACGACCGCACCGGTGATGGCCCAGGCTTCGTAGCGTGTCAGGCTCGCCGCCGCGAGGGCCGTGCCTGCGAGCCACGGTAGGCCGGGGGGCACCAATCCATCGCTCGTCGGTCTATCGATCATCGGGGCTTCGAAGCCGTCGAGCCAGCTCGCCGTCGATGCGATGCCCAGCAGGGACAGACCGAAGAGCAGCGGCTCGGTCATCGGCGTGCTTTGCAGGTAGAGCACGTTCGGATTCAGCATCAGGAGCGCGGCCCCGGTGATGGCGGCAGTCACGGAGCCGGTGATCCTGATCAGAAGCGAGGCGAGCGAGCCGGCGGCGACCGCCATCGCCACGATCGAAATGACGACGCCCGACGCGCCGCTTCGATACCACGCGTCCACCTGCACCGGCACCATGTTGAGGATGTGGGGGAGGGGCAGCCACACGGCGCCGATCTGCTGCCAGCCGGGAGTGAGGCTGTCGAGTACGCGCCGGGCGACGACGAGGTGCGCGCGCGCGTCGTAGTGCGTGAGCGTGAGACCGAGTTGCCAGTAGTGAAACGCCGCGACCGAGCCGAGCAGCGCCACGGCGACGGCAATCAGGATCGCTGGACGGGTGTGTCTGGCCAGGGCGCCCCTAGTTTACACTCTGCACATGTCTCGTTTCCTCGCGTGGGTGCAGCGGTTTGCCGTGGCGCTCGGCGGCCCGGGTCTGTTCCTCATTGCGTTTCTCGATTCGTCGTTCCTGTCATTCCCGGAGGTGACCGACGTTCTGATCATCCTGCTCGTCATGGAGCATCCCGAGCGCCTCGTCTGGTACGCCGCGCTGCCGACGATTGGATCCGTCATCGGGTCCTACGTCATCTACCGCCTGGCGCGACGGGGGGGGGAGGGGTTTCTCAAGAAGCGGGTGAGTGAGAAGCACGCGGCCCGTGCCCTGTCCATTTTTGAGAAGTACGGATTTCTCGCAGTCGCGATACCGGCGATTCTCCCGCCGCCCGTGCCGTTCAAATTGTTCGTACTGGCCGCCGGAGCCGCGGGCATGCGCGCGGGCCCCTTCCTGATTGCTGCGACCGCAGGGCGGGGCGTCCGATATTTTGGAGAAGCCCTGTTGGCGCTCTGGTACGGCCAGAGGGCACTGGATTTCATGACCAGCCATGCCCACACCATTTCGATCGGCCTCGTGGTGGCGGTGGTCGTCCTTGGCGCCGGGTGGTTCTTCTGGTCGCGTCGCCCCGGACGGATTGACCCCTCGGCCGGAAGCTCTGTATAATCAGTTGTTTACACAATTATTCAGATGCTGCCAGAGATCTCGGTCATCGTGCCGATGCGTAACGAATCGCTGAACGTGAAGGAGCTCTACCGAGAGCTGACGTTCACGCTCGACGCGTTCGGCCGTCCCTATGAGATCGTCGCGATCGACGACGGCAGCACCGATGACACGTTCGCGCTGCTCGCGGGCCTACAGGCCACCGACCCCAGGCTGCGGGTCATCCGCTTCCGCCGCAATTTTGGCCAGACGGCCAGTTTTGCCGCGGGGTTCGCTCACGCGCGCGGTCAGTTCATCGTCACGTCCGACGGTGACCTCCAGAACGACCCGAAAGACATCCCGGCGATGATCGACATCATCCGCACGGGCCCGGACATCGTCGCCGGCTGGCGCAAGAACCGGAAAGACACCTTCATCAATCGCCGCCTGCCGTCGATCATCGCGAACGCCATCATTTCGTACTCCACCGGCGTGAAGCTGCACGACTACGGCTGCTCGTTGAAGGTCTTTCGCGCCGACGTCGTGAAGTCGATGCGCCTCTACGGCGAGATGCACCGTTTTCTACCCGCGATCGCGGCCGAGCAGGGAGTCGAGATCGTCGAGCACGTCGTGAATCACCGCGCGCGGATTCACGGCAAGTCGAAGTATGGGATCTCGCGCACCGTGCGGGTCGTGCTCGACCTGATGACCGTGAAGTTTCTCAGCAGCTACTCCACGCGGCCGTTGCAGATGTTCGGCGGCCTGGGATTGGGGATGGGCTTCGCCGGCGGGTTGATCTGCGCGTATATGGCCTATCTGAAAATCGTCTACAACCCGGGGATCGCGAATCGTCCACTGCTGTTGCTGGGCGTGCTGCTGGTGCTCGGCGGGATTCAGCTGGTCATGACGGGGCTCCTCGGGGAGATGCTCTCGCGCACGTATCATGAGTCGCAGGACAAACCGACCTACGCCATCCGCGAAATCCGCCAGGCTGACCCTCCGGAACCCGAGGAACCACGTCCATGACACCGCGTCGAACCGTAGCGCAGCGTATTAAGGCTGCTCCGAACGTAGCGCATGCCTTGAACGTAGCGCAGCCCTTCAGGGCTGCCGGCATCCTCGTGATCGGGCTCTTCCTTCAGGCGTGCGGTGGGTCCACGCCTCCAACGCAGCCTCCACCACCACCGCCGCCCGTGATCATCACTCCCCCCAATCCTCCACAGAACGCGCCACCGTCGATCGCCACCATCACCGTGCAGGGCCGGCGACCGAAACAGCCCGCGCGCTTCGTGGATGCGCGGGAGGTCGTCGACGTCATGGCGACCGTCACCGACGCGGAGACACCCGTCGATGAGCTGATCTATGAATGGAGCGCTCCGGTCGGGACGTTCAGCGGCACGACCCGCGCGGTCACATGGACGGCGCCGGACACGGTCGCGGCGCCGGCACCCGTGACGCTCACCCTGAAAGTCGTCGAAAAGTACGGCCACCCGGGCCAGGCGAAGATCTACTCGCAGGATGTGTCGGCAACGCAGACGCTGGCGCTTCACGACTCCGTGAAGGAGGTCGGACAGATGTCGGTGAGGTTCCTGACGGAGTTTTCGAAGCCGCAGACGAACAAGGACTGGCGGGACGTGATGAAGGACTTCAAGGCCGAGGCGTGTCCGAGGCCGTCCGAGGTGGATCTCGAGCGCGCGGACGTCGAGAGGCACTACAACAATTTCTTCATGCATGCCTTCCGCGTCGACCCGGCCACGGTCTCGGTGAATTTTGGAGGCACGTGCGCCGTTGGACAGCAGCCGGGCGATGCCTGTGCGTCGGTGTTCGTTCTCTGGGATTCGACCGACCTGCGGAGCAACATCCGCATGACCACCACCGGGTTCGACTTTCTCGCCGCCGCGTACTCGACGACGGACGTGCGCTGGTGGTTGTGCGCCAGTAACTTCCGCGCCGCGGGAACGTTCGGCCACAGCTTCTATTCGCGGTAACGTGCGTCTCACGCTCGTTCTCGTCGCGCTCGTCTGTCTCGCCTGTAACAGGCCGTCCGACGGTACGGCCGTGCAGCCCGCCCTGCGCGACGAGGTCCGTCAGGACCGCCCCCTGCCGCCTTCTCGCCCTGCCCAGCAGAAGCCTCAGCCGACGTTCAGAACGGCGGGAACCACCTTCGTGGGCCCGACGGACCAACTCTTCCACTGGAGGGGAATCACCGCCTTCCGGCTGGCCGAGTTCATTGCGACGGGACGCGAGGCCCAGGTCGCCACGTATCTCGACTGGGCCACATCGCAACGGCTGACTGTTGTGCGCGTGCTGTTGACCGCGCAGCATCTGTTCAAATTGTCACCCGAGCTGGGGCTCAAGGCGCTGCCGCGCCTGCTGGATCTCGCACAGGCGCGCGGGCTCGCCGTCGAGGCAGTCGCGCTCGCAGACACCGACGGCGTGTCGCTGGATTACGACGCCTACATCCGTGAGGTCGGCAGGATTGCGGCCGAGAAGGGGAACGCGTTTGTGGAGATCGCCAACGAGCCCGGTCATCCGACACAGGACCGGCGTCTCCATGATCCGGCATTCGTCAAGCGTCTGGCGGACCTCGTCCCTGAACGTCTCGCGGTGGCGCTTGGCTCGGCGGAGTATGCCGAAGGCTACACCGCGGGGGACTACGTGACCTTTCATTTCCCTCGCGGAACACGGGACTGGGACCATGTCTACAACCTGGCAAAGGGCGCGTCCCTGGTCGAGCGGGTGAAGAAGCCCGTTGTCAGCGACGAGCCGATCGGCGCCGCCGCTGCATTCCAGCCCGGACGCCGCGACAATGACCCCGCGAGATTCGCGGCCGCCGCTGTGCTCACACGGCTTGCCGGCATGGGCGCGACGTTTCACTACGAAGGGGGCCTCCAGGGGCAGATCCCCACAGGCAGGGAGGTTGAGTGCCTGGCTGCCTGGCGGAAGGGCCTCGCGCTCCTGGACGGTGTACCGCTCGATGGCGCCTTTCTCGAAGGGGACCGGCTGACAGACATCGCGAACATCAGCGGCGCGAGAGCGTTCGCGCGGGTATCGGGATCGCGGGCGACGCTGCTGGTCCTGAACGCCGGACGCGGAGCCTCAGTGAAATGGAAGGTCGGCTGGAAGGAAGTCGGTCGAACAGCCGTGCCTGGCGTCCTGCTGGTCACCGCAAAGCGCTGAGCACGGAGCACGGAGCTCGTGAGCACGTGAGCACGTGAGCGCGCGGCACGTCAGCACGTCGAACGTGCGCACATCGCACGTCGCACCTCGCACGTGAGTTATTGCGGCGCGCGTTCGTAGCGGGCCTTGATCGCCTCGAACCAGATCTCCGCGATCTTCTGGTAGCCCGCCTCCGTCGGATGCAGCCCGTCCTGTCCGATAAGCGAGAGCGGCATCTGTGCATTGACGTCCACGACCTGTGCGCCCTTCTTCGCCGCCATCGCCTTCAACTCGCTGTGAAAGCGCGGGAGGAAAGCGACGCCGCCGCCCTTCGGGCTGTTCGGGCGCTGCGGCGGGAGCGTGGCGATCATCACGGGGATGCCGCGACCCGACGCGTCACGGATCATGTCTTCGAGCGCGTCAACCACGGACGTCACACGCGCGTTGATTCCCTCTCCGACGGCAAGCGGGCCGCTTAAGTCGTTTGCACCTTCCATGAGGAGGATCAGGTTCGGCTTTCCCTCCGACATCGCCTGGCTGAAGCGCCCCCGGTCGGCCCGAGCCTCGTTGCCGCTGATGCCCCCGTTAAACACGGCAATCGTCTGAGCCGTGTAGCGGGCCGTGAGCACCGCATGCAGTTTGAACGGGTACGACCTGGAGCGCCCAGGGTTCAGGGGCAGGCGCCAGTCGGGAGGTGTGAGCGTCAGCGGGGGGGAATCGACCCCCTCGGTCATGCTGTCGCCAAACGCCAGAATCCTCGATACCGCGAGTGTGGGAGGCGCGGGGGGAGGCGGAGGCGGAGGCGGAGGCTCCGCCGGCGGCTCGACCACCGGCGGCAGCACGACGGGCGGCGGCGGAGTAGTCGGGCTCGAGCCGCACGCTGGCGTCATCGCGATGGCGGCGAGCAGGAGCCAGCCCCGCGCAACACGTGCGGCCGAGACGTGTCGTCTGACCATCACAACAAGGCCGTCGTCACAAGAAACGCAGAGGCACGGCGTGCCACCACGAAGGTCTGCCCGAGCCAGTAAGGCACCTGTGTACGCGACAAGCCGAATGGTCTGATGAGCGCCCGTGACACGCGCGACAGAGCCTGGCTCAAGATCGACCCCCGGAAGAGAATGTAGTCGAGTTCCAGCCGCTGGAAATGCGGCCGCACGGCGTCAACGGTATACCCGGTGCGCTCGAGGATCATACGGATCGTGCGGCGGTCGAAATAATACAGATGCACGGACGTCAGAAAAAGCCAGCGGCGGCCGAGCGCACGCGCGATCCAGCTGCCGATGTCCGGATAATTCACGACCAGCACGCCCCCAGGCTTGAGCAGTGCCCTGCACCGCTCGAGCACGGCCTTGGGATCCGGCGTGTGCTCGATGACGTCCCAGAGCGTGATGACGTCGAAACTGCTGTCTTCGTACGTCTGGTCGAACACTGTGCCCTGCCGGATGGTGATGCCGTAATGGGCGGCGCCCCACGCGGCCATCCACCGGTTCGGTTCGCAGCCCTGAGCGTCCCACCCGCGATCCCGCGCCGCCGCGACGAACGCTCCGGCCGCGGTCCCGATATCGAGGAGGCGACCTTTTCCGCCGGCGGTCCGCTCGATCTCATCGAGTGACGCCGCGAATGTGCGCTCGCGGGCCTTCAGCTGCGAGACGTACGCGGGATCGTCGCCGTCCATATATCCTGAGAGAATCACGTCGCTCGCGAGGCGCGGGTTCACGTATTGAAATCCGCATCCCCGGCACCGCACGAGTTGGTCAATCAACAGCTCATCGCCCGACGCGCGAAACGTTCTGACGTGATCGACGTCTGCGTCACGCCCGGACTCGGCCGCATAGACGACGTCGTAGTTATCGGCGGCGCACACGGCACAGGCGACATGTTCCAGCACCGCCGCTTCGCTGGAGTTGGGCATTGAAAGCCCTCAATGATACCGCAATAATGGGGCGTGTCCGCGGCCCCCATGCGACGCTCGCGACTGCGGGTCGTCCTCTTTTCCGGCGGGCGCGGCTCCGGTGCGCTGACGGCTCAGCTCGTCTCAAACCCCAGAATCGATCTCACGGTCGCGATCAACGGGTACGACGATGGGGCTTCAACCGGCGAAGTACGTCGATTTCTGGGCGACGCCCTGGGTCCCTCAGACTTCCGAAAGAACGCCTCCCGGCTGGCCCGTATCCTGAAGACGGCGCCTGACCCGCTGATCGATCTGCTCGACCTGCGCCTCCCGGCCGACCTTCACCAACGGTCGACCGGTGACGCGGTGGCGGACGCCGTGAACACCGCCATCGGACCTCCCGAGCTCCAGTCAGTCACTGGCCTTGCCGCGGCACTGACGGAGACGGCGAGAACCAGCGTCGCTCAGCGGCTCGCGCGATTTGCCCGGGAATTAAAGGAGGTTGCCCGGCCGTTCGCGTTCGCGGACAGCAGCGTCGGGAACCTCGTGTTTGCCGGCGCGTTTCTGCAGTCCGGCCGATGTTTCAACGACGCGGTCGATGACTACTGCGCGCTGCTGGGCCTGCCCGGGGGGATCATCGAGAACGTCACCGATGGCGCCGATGCGCACCTGGTCGCCATCGACGCGGACGGCCGGCTGCTCGGCAGCGAGGAAGAGATCGTAGACGCCAAGCGGCGCAACCGGATCGATGACATCTATCTGCTCGACGGCCGTCCAGGGCGAGAGGATGCCGACAGTCTGCGGGCTGCCGGTCGCGACGAACTGGCGCGTCGGCTGTCGGCCCGCACCGCCCGGATCGGGATCAATCCGAGGCTGGCGTCGGCGGTGGCTCAGGCCGATCTCATCGTCTATGCGCCTGGGACGCAGCACTCCAGTCTCTTTCCGTCTTATCTGACGCCTGGTCTCAGCCAGGCCATTGCGGTGAACCTCAAGGCCATCAAGCTTCTCGTCACCAACATCCAGACCGACGCGGAGATCACGGGGAGCAGCGCCGTTGACATCATCGAGCGCGCGGTCTTCTACCTCAAGGAGAAGGGCCGGCTGTCGATTCCGACACCGTGCCTCATCACGCATTACCTGGTGAACGACCCGCAGAACGCCGAGAGCGCCACGCCGTACGTGCCGCTCGGGCGCCTCGAGTCTCTCGAGGACCCGCGCCTGATTCGCGTGGGTAACTACGAGGAAGGGGTGACGGGGCGTCACGACGCGACCAAGATTCTCGGGCCCTTCGTCGATGCATACGTGGACCGCTGGAGCGCAGTGCAGCGCGTCGCCGTCTACCTGCATGACGCCGGAAGCACGACCAAAATCGTGCAGAGCATCCTCGAGATGGTTCGCGGCGGTATCGGGGATCTGCCGGTGGAGATCGCGGTGTTTCACGACGGACCGGGGGCGCTCGAGGCATCGTTTGTCGCCTCCGTCGGATTTCCGGTGACGCGTCTCGAAGGGTCAGTCGAGCAGCAGGACCAGCAGTTGCGGAGCGTGTTGCACGCCGGGCCGTTCGACTACGTGATCATGTTCGAATCGTCTGGCATGTACAACGGAGAAGACATCGCGAACCTGGCGTCCCACTTGAGCCTTGGCAGACTGGACGCCGTGTGGGGCAGCCGCCGGCTGTCGGTAAAAGACATTCACGAGTCGTACCGGCTGAAATACCGGCACCGCAGCGTACTCGGCGCGATCAGCTACGTCGGGTCGCACTCGTTGAGCCTGCTGTACCTGGCGATGTACGGACGGTACGTGTCCGACACGCTCTCGGCTGTGCGCGCTGTTCGCACCTCCGATGTGCTGCGCGTGCCCTGCCGCCTCACCGACAAACTCGTGAACCAGCATTTGCTGTCGGTGCTGCTCCGGCGAAAGGCTGAAATGTTCGAGGTCCCTGTGCAGTTCTTCTCGATCGCCCCTGACCAGGTGCGACGAACGACCCCCCTCGACGGGCTGCGCGCCGTGGGGACCATGTTGCGGGGCCGGGTTCCTTAGGCGATGGATCGACTGCTGGTCGTTCCCGCGGCGGGGCTCGGGACGCGGTTGGGCGGAGGCCGCCCGAAGCTGCTCGTGGAAATCAATGGACGCTCCATGATCGAGCACCTCCTGTCGATGTACGCGCGCGTGAGTGAACGCGTCGCCGTCATCGTGCACCCGTCTGCCGAGAGCCAGGTGCGTGAGCGCCTCGGGGCTGGCGTCGACCTCGTCGTTCAGCAGGAGCCGACGGGGATGCTCGACGCCATCCTGCTCGCCGGACCCGCCGTCGCCCGGCACCGTCCGCGGCGCGTGCTCGTGACCTGGTGCGACCAGGTCGCGATCCTCCCGGCGACGATCACGCGGCTGCACCTGGCTGCTGCCTCGTCGGCCGCCCCCGCGCTCGCGCTGCTGACCTGTGTGCGCCCCGACCCGTACATCCATTTCGACCGCGACGGCGCCGGGCGTATCTGTCGCGTGTTGCACCGGCGCGAAGGGGATGACATGCCTGCGGTGGGGGAATCAGATGCGGGTGTGTTCGACCTGTCGTTACACGCCTTTCAGCAGCGGCTCCCCGAATTCGCCGGGGAAGTACAGGTCGGCGCCGGCACCGGCGAGCGGAACTTTCTGCCATTCATCCCATGGCTGGCTGCGCGGGAGGAGGTACTGACCGTGCCGTGCACGAGTGTCGAGGAGACGATCGGCGTGAATACTCAGGACGAGCGTGCGGTCGTGGAGTCGTATTTGAAGAGGCGATCCGGCATCGATGCGTAAGATCTTGTCGATCGTCATTCCGGCGTTCAACGAAGAACGGTACATCGGGACGCTTCTCGAGCAGATCGCCGCCGTGGACCTCTCAGCGCAGGGCGTCGACAAGGAGGTGATCGTTGTCGATGATCACTCGTCGGATGGGACGTCCGACGTCGTGCGTAGATTCCCGAACGTCGATCTCCATCGTCTCGAGCGCAACAGCGGGAAAGGCAGGGCCGTCCGGGCCGGGATGGAGCGCGCGACCGGCGACCTGCTGATCATTCAGGACGCGGATCTCGAATACGACCCTCGGGACTACGCGGCTATGGTGGAGGAGTTGCTCAGTGGCCGCGCCGACGTCGTCTATGGAAGCCGCTACAAGAACCGTGGCAGGCATGCGAATCAATCGCTGACCGCATACCTCGGCGGTCGGAGCTTGAGTGTTGCGGCGCTGCTGTGCACGGGCACCTACCTGACCGACACGGTCACCGCGTTGAAACTCTTTCCGCGAGACCTGCTGATGTCGTTCACGTTGACGACCAGTGGCTTCGAGCTCGATCACGAGATCACCTCGAAGGTCTTGTCGAGAGGGAAGCGGATCGTGGAAGTGCCGGTGCGCTACTACCCGCGCAGCCGCGCCGAGGGGAAGAAGATCGGCTGGCGCGACTGGGTCACGGGTGTCCGCACCTTTTATCGCTTTCGCAACGGCTGACGCTCAGAGCACGCGATACACGCGAACTGAGCCGTTGCGAAAGACCTGCGCGAAGTGCTGCGGGCTCATGTCGAACTTCGCCGTTCCGGCGGGGTACGCACCGACATCGTCCTGATCCACGTAGAGAAAGTCGAGCCGCAGGCGTCGCGCGAGCGCGGACGCTTCCACTGGATCCGACGTTTCGAAAATCTGTTTCACGATCCCGGACCGTTCTGGATACGCGGGCAGGGGCAGGAGAGAAATCGGCAGGCCCGCCGCCATGCGTCGTCCGGCAAACGACGGGATGAGCGTCCAGTGTTCGCGTCCGCGCACGACCGGTTCCATCTGAACGATCGCGTCCGCGGGAGTGTTCTTCTGGATCCAGGCGAACGCCTGCTGCTGGTCGGGCGTGACCCACAGGGTCCACTTGAACCCGGGACCGGGTCGCCGGTTGCCGATGTCCTGTGCGTTCCACGTGTCGATGACCGTCGTCGGCAGTCCCACGATCAGGATGAGGGCGCCGAGGCCCAGCAGCGTTCGTCTAGACATCTGGTCGAAGGTGCACGCGAGCAGGACAGGAATCGTGACGAGAAGGATCTGCCCGGCTCTGAATCCCACCCACGAGGCTTCCGAGACCCGTACGAAATAGAGGAGGAGCAGCCCTGCCATGACCCCGGCGCCGGCCACGATCACCGCGCGCCGGCCGATGTCCGTGCGCGCTCTGGCGAGGCCCGGAAGGGCAGGCAGCAGCACCGGTCCGAGTGAGAGCAACAGCGTGACGACCGGACTCTGGCGGGAAAAACCGGAAAAACCGATGTCAAGCGCCGAGCCTGCGCCATCCATGACCCGGCTGGCTGCTGCCCACGCGATCGCCGCAACGACGAACGTGGCAGCCGATGCATGCCGCAGCAGCGTCGACACCGCGCGGGGCCGCCGGACGGCGTCCGCGAAAATCCCGATCCCGTAGAGCAGGGAACACACGCCGCCGAGGAGGGGGTTCATGGTCGTCGCAAGGCCGAGGGCAAGGCCCGCACACAGGATCCCCGCGAGTGGTGTGGCGGCTCCGCCGACGACGGCGACGGTCAAGGCCGAGAGACCGAGCGCGATGGATGTGGTGTGCTGAGGCGTGTACCACAACGACCTCGGCATGTTGTCCACACGTAATCCGCCAAAGGACCATGCGGTCACGGCGTCGACGTTGGTGTCGAGCAGCTGTGTCAGCGGGCGTCCGTTCCACCAGATGTCGACAACGGCGTACAGACCCTCGGCGCTGGCGGCCAGCAGCGCGAGCGTGACGGCAGCTGCGGCCGGCACCGCGCTCGTGACGCCGCTCCGGACCAGCACGAACAGGGCAGCGACCATCAGCAGGCCGACCAGCATCGCGTTCGCTTTCAGACAGCGCTGCACGTCCTGCATTTGCGGAACGGCGTCCGGGGCCAGGCGGGCGACCGTCGCGGGCAGCAGAAAGTACGTCCAGTAGTAATTCATTGGACGCGGCGCCAGATAGGGGTTGCGCGGCGGCAAGGAAAACTTGCCGAGTTCGCTCGCCAGCGCTGCGTGCCACAGAAAGTCAGCGGTGAAGTAGGCGCGGTAAAAGCGGTTACCTTCCGCATCCGCGCTGCCGAGATTTCGATAGGTGATGCCCATCAGCAGCGGGACCATCACCAGCACGAGCAGCAGCGCTCTGACGTCGCTCGCCGACCAGGCCGGGGCGGCGAGCGCGGGAACTCCGCCGGTCGTCCTGGAGACCACGCTCGTCACGGTCAGCAGGGCCCCCCACGCCAGCACGAACGCAACCGGCGACGCGAGACCGGCCGCAATGACGGCCCACAGCGCGAGTTGGGTCAGGGCGTAACCGAGCAGCGCGCCGGTCACCCAGGCGGCTGGATGGCGGCGTCCAAATAACGCCAGTCCAATGGGGAGTCCTGGTGCGACCGCAGCGCCAAAAAGCAACGCATAGCCGAGCGAGCCCGCGCCGCCTGACACCCACAAGGCGAGCGCGAGCCCGACGGCGAGGAGCGCCGCGGCCACGCGCGTGGTCATCGAGGGGCCCGCTTGTCGGTCACGTAGAGCAGGGCGCCCGGCAGGTTTCCGACGATCCCGAGGGCGACGAACAGGATCGACAGCGCCACCGCCTGGGCCGGGGGCACGCCGACCTGCCCGAAAAAAAGATCGAACATCAGCTGGCTCGTGCCGAGGCCGCTGATCGTGATCGGGATCTGCATCACGATGACGATGAGCGGCACGAACACGAAATAGGTCCACAGGGGCGCGGTCACGCCGATGGCCATGCCGAGGCAGTAGGCCTGGACGACGCGAATGACCTGCACGGCGATAGACGACGCGAGCACGTTGGTCAGCTCTCCGTGATGATGCGAGTAGCGGCGGACCGCATCGATCAGTCCGGCGGCGAGCATCTTGGCCTTGCGGCCGGGCAGTCGCGCCGTGAGCGCCAGGGTGGCCGCGGCCAGGCGTTCGCTGTAGATACCTGCCGCCGCCGCCACACAGCCTGCGCCGGCGATGAGCACCGTGGGCAGCACGCCTGGCAGGGCGATCAGTTCGCGGGCGACCCCGAGCGCGACCAGCGCGACGAGCACCATGGCCAGCACGCCGAGGGCGCGATCCATGATCACCGAGGCGGCAGCCTCGACGCCGCTCACGCGCAGCCGCGACAGGCTGTACGCGCGATACATGTCCCCGGCGAGGCTCGGAAGAAACGATCCCACGAAGGTGCTCACGAAGAAAATGCGCAGGACGGCAGTGAATGGCGGGCGGGATCCAGGAGTGAGCGCGCACAGCAATACCATCCAGCGATACGCCATGAGCGCGCGGTCCATCAGGACGAGCGCGACCGCTGCCGCGATCCAGCGCCAGTCGGCCGACGCCGCGGCCCGAACGACTTGTGAAGGATTCGCGGCCCAGAGCACATACGCCGTCAGTCCGACGGCGACGGCGAGACGAAGGAGGCGCAGGCCTCCACTGTTCATCGAACCTGTTCGGCGACCGGCAGCGTCTCGAGATGCCGCTCCGGCGCGCGCTTCAACTGGTACGCGCGTTTGAGAAACTTTGCGTAAGGGAAGAACTGCTTCATCGCGCCGACGTTCACCTGGCAGGGGCTCAGGCACGTCGGGCAGGTCTTGTTCTTTATCTCTTCACGGTGCGCCAGATTCTCGGCCTTGAAGTACAGCGCTTCGGCTCCCTCATCGAGCACGTTCCCGAGTTTCTGCGAGTTCTCGCAGTAGTGGAGGTCGCCGTTCGGGTTCAGCAGCAGGCCCTGGTTCTTGAAGGGGCACGGCATGGTGCGATGGTAGCCGTTCGCGATCATGTCGGCATAGTGCAGGTACATGAAGGCCTGGCCGCTCAGCACGGGCTCTTCCTGCACGCGGTCGATGAAGAACTTTCGCATGAAGTCCTCTTCGCGCTGCTTAAAGCCGATCGTTTCCTGCAGCTCCTTGTTGTGGAGCATTGCGTCGGTGAAGCGCAGCATGTTGAAGACGACGTCGAGGTCCTTCGTGCGGGCCCACGCGAGGATGTTCTCCGCGTCGGACATGTTCGTCGCGAAGATCGTCGACGCGATGCCGAACGAGAAGTTCGGGTGCGTCCGCGACAGCGCCTGCATGGCGTCGATGGTCTTCGACGCCTTGTCGAAGCCGTTCTTGACGCTGCGGACCTGGTTGTGGACGTCGCCGATGCCGTCGAGCGACACGCGGATGCTGATCAGGATGTTGTGCGCTGCGCAGAACTCCACGATCCGCGTGAGCATCGGGATCGCACGATTGGGCGTCAGGCCGGTCGTATTGATGCCGACCTTGCGCATGCGCGGAAGGTGCTTGTGAAACAGCTCCACCATCTCAGGCAGGTCGTTCCGCGTCGTCGGTTCCCCCCCGGAGATGTTCAGGTTCTCGACGGCTCCCCAGAACGGGCTGGCAAGTACCGGCTCGAGCTGCGCCAGCGTCATGTCGGACTTGCGGTCCCCCCACTTCCAGTTGCTGCACATCGTGCAGCGCGCATCGCACACCCAGGTGCAGTTGTAGATCAGGACCGTCGGGCGGATGGGATGCAGCTTCGAGCTGACGAAGGTATTGACGAGGTCGCGGGGGACACCTGCGGCGGTCTTCGCAAGGTACTGCAGCCGGAAAGTATTCGTGGCCATTCAGGGACCCGTCAATGGTAACCCGACGAGGGGCGTGGAGCAAACCTAAAAGACAGAGGGCAAAGGGTTTGCGCCCTTTGCCCTCTGTGCCGCGGCTATGCGGTCCTTGTGGACCTTGGAGCCCTACTCGCCTGGGAACACGGGCCGCGGCTTCGCGGACACCCAGAGGTTCTTGTAGATAGCGCCCGGGAGACTCGCATCCGCCGGGCCCCCGCGGCCGACGGGACTGCCGAGGTAAAGGAAGTGCGGCGTCGGGCGGTAGGCAAAACTACCAGTTCCGCGGCTCGACGTGTAGAGGACACGCCCCTTTGGACCGTCCTCCCGCAACTCGAGCGTCGCGCGAGTGCCCCAGGTGAACTTCCAGAAGTACCAGCGCTCGTCGCTGAGCCCACCGGTCGGCACGCGACGATCGCCGTCGAAGATGCGCCCTTTGTGCTCGTCTGCGTCGCCCATGATGATCCGCCAGGTGACAGCGCCAGGAGTGGAATAGGATCGGCCCCGCTGCTCGACCGTCATCCGATAGTCGTTGTCGGTGATATCGTTCCCCCCGCCTTCCTGCATGACGAAGACTTTGGTCTTGTCGCCGGCCGATCCCTCGTCGATCCCTGTGACCATGACAGACATCTCGCCCGCCTGGAGGGGTGCAGCGAACTGATAGCGCACCCGGCTTTCGTGGCTGAGGAATTGGATGCCCTTGTCCTTGACGAACCGCGTGCCACTGGCATCCCCGACGCTCTTGCCGTCAAGAAACGGATCGAAGATTTCGTTACCGGTGATGAATCCGCCCGCCGGCGCCGCGGGCGTCGCCGGCGTTCTGAAGGTGGCTGGTGCGGACCAGGAGCTCTTCGCCGTCCCGAGTGAAGCGCGGACAATCCAGGTGTACGCCGTGTCGGGAGTCACCGTGCAGGCCGGGGCAGCCGTCACCGTGCCACCTGACGTCGTCACGGTGGCGGCGCAGATGGTCGTGCCCGCCCCGTTCTTGACCTCGAACTCATACGCCAGAGGCGGAAGCGACACGCCGGGGAACTGAGCGGTCGAGGTGCCGGCCACGAGCACGACAGTCTCGACGATGGCGCTGTTGACCGGAGACTGCGGCGTCGGCGCGGTGACCTTCAGCGTCGAGCCATCCGGAGCAGCGTTTCCCGACACATCGACCGTCGTCGTAGGTGACGCCGGTGACTGCGGAGATTTCGAACAGGCAACCGCCACCGCGAGCAGGGCAGCCGCCGAGCAAAGTACGAACCTTTTCTGGGACATCAGGCGAAACCTCGATTGTGTTCTTGTGCCCGCTGGGAAGAGCGGATGCGGTGGATGATACTACGGTTTACAGCAGTTGAAAAGCTCGACCATGCTAGGATAGCCGAACCTCGCCGGTCGCTTCCCAGCGTGTTCCCGGCCTCAGCGCATTTAGGAGAATAATCGTTTGAAGATCATCACGGCTGGCTTGCTCTGTCTGGGAATGTGCGCGGCGGCAACCCCCGCCCAGGCTCAGATGACGTGGACTGACAAGGGCTTTTTCAACGTGAGTGCCGGCATCCAGTCCGGCTCTCAGGACCTCTCGAGGACCACACCCCTCAACATTTTTGGTGAGACGGGATCGGTGGCATCGACGCTCGATATCAAGAGCGGTGGATTCTTCGACGTTGGCGCCGGGTTCAAGGTATGGCGAAACCTGGCGCTCGGTGTCAGCTATTCGTGGACCGATGCGAAATCGGATGCCACGATTGCGGCGGTGGTGCCCGATCCTCTGTTTTTCGATCGCCCGCGCAACGTCGCGGGTAGCGCGCCCGACTTCAAGCACCAGGAGCAGGCCATTCATTTCAGCGGCACCTGGATGGTTCCCGTGACCGACAAGATCGACGTGGCGCTGGCGTTCGGGCCCACCTACTTCAGCGTGAAGCAGGACCTGCCGATCAACATCACCCTGGCCGAGCCGGGTCCGTCCATCACGAGCGTCGGCGTCGAGAGCCTTGACGAGTCCACGGTCGGCTTTCACGTGGGGCTCGACGTGAGCTACATGGTGACCCGCCGGGTCGGCGTCGGCGGCATGGCGCGTTACGCGGGAGCGTCTTTCGACGTCGAGAATGCGTCCGACAAACTCAAAGTCGGTGGACTGCAGATCGGCGGCGGCGTCAGAATCAGGTTCTAACGTCAGGCGCCGCATTACACAACTTCACGCGTACAAACGAATGGCCGGGCGAATGATCGCCCGGCCATCGTTCGTTAGCGGCGTTCCCGACCCCGAAAGCTATTGGATCTCGCAGACGTCCACGCGAATGCCGGGGTAGGTGTGGGTCGAACCCCATCCCGCGACCTGCGCGACTTCGACGTCACCGAGAATGTCTACCTGCCGCTGGCTGGTGCCCTGGCCGGCGCAGACGATGTCGCAGGAATAGCCGCCACACTGGTTGCCGGCAGCCTTCCGGAGGATGCCCCAAGGACCATTCGGGATCGCGTTCCGGTTCAGCGACCTCGCGGAGGCCTTCATCAACTCCAGCATCTGG
>DATLXP010000175.1:0-5936 GCA_035575695.1 Vicinamibacterales bacterium | reverse complement strand
TGGACCGCGATGACGGTGCCAGGCGCCGAACAACTCGACCTGCGGGACATCGACGCCTTCAACGACAAGACCGCGTACGTGCTCAGCATCGGCAACGGCCCGGCGTCCCGCATCTTCAAGACCACCGACGGCGGCAAGCGCTGGACGCTGCAGTTCGCGAACCAGGATCCGAAGGTCTTTCTCGACGCCATGGACTTCTGGTCAGAGGACCGCGGGATCGCCTTCAGCGACGCCGTGGACGACGGGTTCGTGATCTTCATCACGGAGAACGGTGGCCGCGCCTGGACGCGGATCCCCCGGGACCGCCTTCCCCCGGCTCTCCCGAACGAAGGGGCCTACGCGGCGAGTGGCACCAATGTGGCGACCCTCGGCAAGGACCACGTGTGGATCGGCACGGCGGCGTCGCGCGTCCTGCACTCCGCCGACCGCGGGCGCACCTGGACGGTCGCGCGCACGCCACTCCCCACGAGCCAGTCCGCCGGCATCTTCTCGATCGCCTTTCGCGACGCCATGCACGGCGTCGTCGTCGGCGGTGATTATCAGAGGGAAGGGGAGGCGGTGGACAACGCCGCGGTCACGTCGGACGGCGGGCGTACGTGGACGCTGACCAGGGGGCTTTCGGGATACCGGTCGGTTGTGGCCCACCGCCCCGGGTCGAAGTTCCAGTGGATTGCCGTCGGCCCGCAGGGCTCCGACCTCTCGATGGACGACGGTCGCACGTGGACGCCGCTGCCCGGTGCCGGGTTCCATACGTTCAGCTTCGCCAAGAACGGCCGCGTGGGCTGGGCCGCAGGCGAGCGTGGAGCGATCGCGCGCCTCGAGGGCTTCTGAGAGCCCGGCGCGCTGCATGGCACGCCCGACCTTAAGGTCGGGCCTGCGAGCCGATCTGCACTGCCGCTTACCGGATAATGCGAAGGCTTCCCGGCGTGCCGGGCGGGCCGACGATCTTCAGGACGACGCCGCGGGTGTAGCTGATGACGTACAGCTCACCGTCCGCATCGACGCCAAAGGCGCTCACGCCGGAGAGCTGCGAGGCGCCGCCCAGTTCGGTCGTGAGCTCGCGGACGTCACCCGCGCGCGCCTCGCCGTTCCCGCTCACGACCAGGCCCATCGACCAGACGCGGCTCGAGACGAAATCCGCGAAGAAGTACCGGCCGCGGTGCGAGGCGCCCAGCGCCGTTCCGCGATAGACGTATCCACCGGTGATCGACTGCCCCACGGAATGGCCGTACTCGTGAATGGGGTCCGTGAGTGGCGCGTAGGCCGGCGGGAGCGACGTCACGTGATCGTGCGCCCCTTCACGGTTGCGCCAGCCGTAGTTGCGTCCGCCGCGGCCCGCCGGCTCGTAATTCACTTCCTCCCAGCGCCCCTGCCCCACGTCCGCCGCGATGAGCGCGCCGGTACCGCCGAGCGCCGGGTCGTCGAAGTTGTAGCGCCAGGGATTTCGCCAGCCGAAGCTCCACACCTCAGGACGCGCCCCGCCGCTCACAAACGGGTTGCTCGACGGCACGACGTAGCCGATCGCATGGGCATCCGGCACGTTGACGTCAACGCGCAGCATTTTGCCGAGGAGTGTCGTTCGGTCCTGCGCGCGATGGGCCGGGTCATCACCGGATCCGCCATCGCCGAGACCGACGTAGAGAAAGCCGTCGGCGCCGAACGCGAGATGACCGCCGTTGTGGTTCGAGAATGGCTGGGCAATCAAGGCGGCGCCGGACGGCTCGTTCCACCGCAGGTCGAATCGGGACGACGGGTCGGCGATGACCGGGTTGGACGATCGGCGAAAGCGCGCGACGACGGTGTGCCCGTCGCGGTTCGTGAAGTTGACGAAGAACCGTCCGCTGATGCCGGCGTCCGGAGGAAACGCAAGACCCAGGAGACCGCGCTCGCCGCCCGCGAGCGTTGCCGCCTGGAGATCCAGGAAGTCCGGCGCTTGAACCGTCCCGTTGCGAACGACACGGATCCGGCCCCGCTGCTCGACGACGAATTGCACCGATCGGTCTGTGGGGTCCTGGACGAACGCGACCGGTAGCGTCAGACCAGACACGTACGGTCGCGTGCGGAGTTGCGCCTCCACCGTGGACGCCATCAGGAGCAGCACGACCGTCAGTGCAAGCGCGCGCTTCGGCATAAGGCTTATTATCTCCCTCATGATCGGCCCCCTGCGCTCGCGCGTCCCGCTCGCGGCAGCGCTCGTCGCGCTCGCGGTCGCTGCCGCGTGCAGCAAGAGTCCCCCGCCCACCCCCTCGCCCGGACCCGGCAATGGCGAGTCGATCACCGGGCGGGAGCGGCTGGGCTGGGATCAACCCGCGCCCGACGCGAGCGAGCTCGCGACGTTCCGGTACGCGATCTACGTGGATGGCGCGAGGTCCGTCATCGCGGACGCCTCCTGCGCGACCAGCGCCGGCACCGGCGGGTTCCCCTGCTCCGGTCGCCTCCCCACGATGTCGAACGGCGCGCATACGCTGGAACTGGCGGCGTTCATCGATGCCGGCGGCATCATCGAGGGTGCGCGTTCGGCTCCGCTGCGTGTCACGGTCACCGGCATTACGGCCGGTCAGACGTCCAGCATCGCCGACGGCGACATCACCACGACGACCGACGGCGTGCGCCTGCGGCTGGACGTTGACGCGCTCGTCGAGCCGTCGTCACTCGCCGTGACCGGCGATGGGCGCGTGCTGGTCGGCGGCCACGGCGGAGGCGTCGTCACGGTGGGTCCCGATGGCGTGACCGAGTCGCTGCCCGGTGGCACAGGGGCCGTGCTCGCCATCGCGCTGTCGCCCACGCACGAGCG
Source organism: Vicinamibacterales bacterium (assembly GCA_035575695.1). GTDB lineage: Bacteria > Acidobacteriota > Vicinamibacteria > Vicinamibacterales > 2-12-FULL-66-21 > JACDCA01. Next base: position 3,142 of record DATLXP010000175.1, on the reverse strand, counting down.
AGACGGGTTTGTCTATCTCACGCACGCCGTTGATGGGGACGGCGAGGCGCCCGACCTGAAGGTCGGGCCTACAGGGGAGGCGCCGACAGGGTTCCGCACGGATGCGGTGTTCCGCACGGCGCGCTACCGCGGCGTGCGGAGTCGGCTCGCCGAGCGGATGGTCGTGCTGGAGGACGGCCCCTCGTCCGCGGAGCCGGCGGCCGCGCTTCGCGTCGGCCCCGACGGCAAGCTCTACGCCGCATTCGACAATTGAGGGCAGGCGGATGCGCCGCGCCCCATCTCCGATTGGAGCGGCACACTTCTCCGGATGGAGCTCGACGGACGCACGCCGGATGACCAGCCCGCCGCCTCTCCCGTGATGTGGACCGGACTGCAATCGCCACGAGGGTTCGATTGGGCGCCTGGCGGATCCGCACTCTGGATTGCAGACGCCTCCAGCGACGGCGTCGAGCGTCTTCGAGTGATCGACTCGACGGCGGACCGTCCGCGTCGCGCGGCGCAGCGCGGGGCGTACGTGCTGCCGCGCGGGCTTGGGGCTGCGGGAGTGGCATTCTTCGGCGCCGGTGCCGTGGAGGAATTCTCGGGAGACCTGTTCGTTGCGGGACGTGACGCCGGGTACATCCTGCGGATCCGTTTCGACGAGACCGGCCGCCCCGTGACGACTGAACGGCTCCTCGAAGGGCGCGCGGGCACCGTCCGCGCCCTGGCGATGGGCACGGACGGCGCGATCTACTTCTGCACCGACACGCTGCTGGCGCGCCTGCGGCGCGTCAACTGACTACTTCGCCGGATTACCCTCGCCGTCCAGGATGACGATCGGCGCAATGCCTGTCTTTCTGAGCGGCGCCTCGATCGACGTGCGATCACCGACAATGACGATGTTCAGGTGACGGACATCGACGTACTGCTTCGCCACGCGCACGATGTCCTCCTTCGTGATCGCCGCGACGTTCTTCGCGAAGTTCTGGTAGTAGTCCGCCGGAAGGTCCTGCAGCATCAGGCCCGTGATCGTCGACCCGATCTGCGAGACCGACGTGAACTGTCCGGGCAGCCGCTGGACGAGCGTCTCTTTCGCGATCCGCAATTCCTCGTCGCTGATCGGTTTCTCTCCCTGGATGCCTCGCAGCTCCTTCATGAACTCGATGAGCGCTACGTCGGTCTTCTCGCTGACCACGTCGCCGCCGGTCCGAAAGGGACCCGGGCCCTTTCCGTAACTGAACCCGGAGTTGACGCCGTAGCTGTAGCCCTTTTCTTCGCGGATGTTGGCGTTGAGCCGCGATTGGAAATGTCCGCCGAGTATGAAGTTCATCACCTGCAGCGCCATGTAGTCCGGGGTGTTGCGAGGCGGCCCGGGAATGCCGATGTTGAAGACTGACTGTGCCGAGCCGGGCTTGTCGACAAGGTAGATGGCGGTCGGTTTGCCGGCTGGCAGCGCGGGATACGTGAAGGCCGGTTTCTCGCCGCCTGCCGTCCATGCCGCGAGTGCCTTCTCGATGGTCGCCTTCACCGACGCTGCTGTGACGTCGCCGGTGACGGTCACAATCGCGCGTCCGGGCTTGAAGTAGTCCTTGTGAAACGAGGCCACGTCGTCGGTGCTGATCGCTTTGATTGACGACTCGGTCACGTCGCGTCCGAACGGATGGTCCGCGCCGTAGAGCACGCGCGAGAAGACGCGGCTCCCGATCGCGTTCGGCTGCGCGTTGGCCTGAATCAGGAGCACCAGGCGCTGGGCACGCAGCCGCTCGAGCGCCGGCGTCGGGAACGTCGGGTTCACCAGCATGTCCGCAAGTATCTCCAGCGTCGGCTGGAACGTCTCCGTCGTCGAAAGAAACGAGACGGCGCCCGTCTCGCCGGATACCGACACGTTGACGGACGTGCCGAGCAGTTGCAGGGCCTGCGCGAGCGCCTCGCCGTCACGCGTCCGGGTGCCTTCGCGCATCATCGCGGCCGTCAGGCTCGCGATGCCCGTCCGTCCGGGGCGCTCGAACTGGTTGGCGCCGCCGATAAACGAGATGGTGAACGAGACGAGCGGCAGCCCCTTGCGCTCCGACACGATGAGCTGCGCACCGTTCGACAGCTTCATCGTCGTCCAGGCCGGCACCTGCAGTGCGGGGGGCTTGCCCGCGGTCGGAACCTGCTTGCGATCGAATTGCCCCGCGGAGGACTCCGCAGCAGGGCGGGACTGCGCGAGCGGAACGGCCACGGCTGCCGACAGAACCGTCGCAGCCACCACGAGAATACACGGACGCATTACTTCACCTCCCCGCCACCAACCTTGCGGCTCTCGCCAGGCCTGGCTGCAAGATCCAGCTTGCCCTGCGGCACGATGCTCAACACGACGCGACCCTGCCCCAGGTACTTCGCCGCCACTCGCTTCACGTCATCGGCCGTGACACCGCGACGCTTCTCGAAATCGGTTTTGAAATAGCCGGGATCGTCGTGATAGCCGGCGCCATCGGCGAGTGTCATGGATTTTCCGAGGTTCGACTGGAGGTCGTTGAGGAAGGCCAGCTCCGCACCAGCCGTCGCCCCCTGGAGCTCCTTCGCGGTCGGCCCATCCGTCTTGAGCCGATCGATCAGCGCGTAGACGTCCGTCTCGAGCTCCGTCAGGGCATGTCCGGGGCGAGGCGTTAGCGTCACGGCGAACTGCCCCACGTCTTCAGCGGTCGACTGTCTCGCGCTCACGTTCGCCGCCGCCTGCTTGTCGTACACGAGCGCTTTCGTGAGTCTGGCGGTTCGCGCGCCGGTGAGAATCGGGCCCAGCACTTCGAGCGCGAAGTGGTCCGGGTGCTTCTCGCCCACGGTCGGCCACACGAGATGCAGGCGCGGAAGGGGCACGCGGTCCTCATACACGAGCCGCGTCGTGCCGCTCAGGGTCGCCGGCGCGATGGCGGGCCGGGTGATGGGCTTACCGGCGGGCACGGCTCCGAAATACTTCGTGACCCACTGCCTGGCTTGGGGGGGATCGAAGTCCCCGACGATGGTGAGAATCGCGTTGTTCGGCGCGTAGTACACGCGGAAGAAGTTCTTCACGTCCGCTTCGGATGCCGCCGAGAGGTCGGTCATGCTGCCGATCACGTCCCACGAATACGGGTGCCCCTTGGGGTACAGCGCTTCGACGATGATCTCGTCCGCGCGTCCG
>DATLXP010000174.1:0-12736 GCA_035575695.1 Vicinamibacterales bacterium | reverse complement strand
ACGTCGTACTCGTCGCGAATCTCGCCGACGATCTCCTCCAGCAAATCCTCGATGGTCGCGAGGCCCGCGGTGCCCCCGTACTCGTCCACGACGATGGCGATCTGCGTCTGGCGGCGCTGGAACTCCTTGAGCAGATCGGCGACCCGCTTGGTTTCCGGGACGAAGGTCGCGGCACGAATGAGCTGCGGCAGGTCGGGCTGGAGGCGCGCCGACTCCGACGCCCCCTTCAGGCGCATGAGATCCTTCATGAACACCACGCCGGCGATGTTGTCGAGATTCTCGCTGTAGACGGGGATCCGCGAGTATTCCTGATCCTCGAACACGGCACGCAGCTCGGCCAGCGTCGAGTCCGAGGCAATCGCCACCATGTCGGGACGCGGCGTCATCACTTCACGCACGAGCGTGTCGCCGAAGTCCACAATGGACTGCAGCAGCTTGCGCTCGTCGTGCTCGATGATCTCCTGCTCGGTCGCCGGTTCGAGATAGGCCTCCCCGTCGCCGCTCTCGTCGCCTGACGCCTGCACGGAACCGGCCTGCTCGGACCTGTCGCGCCGAGGATCCGCAATCAACCGCACCAGCGTGCTCGTCAGCGGGTACATGGCGCGCGCGACCACGTCGAACGGGGGCAACACCATTTCGAGCACGCGCTCCGGATTGCGCCGAACGATCAGCAGCGGCAGCACGTGCTCGCACGTCAGGATGAAGATCGCGACAAACACCAGCAGCATCCCGAGCGACTGCACGCCTGTCCGCCCCGTCAGGATCGCGATGAACATCGTCGCCAGCGAGAAGATCAGGCCGATCAGGATCCGCGCGGGGACAAAGAGCTGGATCGGATCGTCGAGGTAGTAACCGAGGCGATCGTCGCGCCCGCCGCGCTCCGCCATCAGGCGGAGCGAGAGCCGCATCAGCGAACTGAAGGCCGCTTCGATCGTGCCGACGTACACGGCGGCAATCGCGAGCAGGAAGAGAAGAAGCGGGATCACGCGCGCTCGATGAGGCCTGCCGTCAGGCCCCCCTTCCGACGCAGCCGGGATTCGGCGCGCGCCATGGAGCCGTTGTCGGCCGGGTCGTCGTGATCGTAGCCGAGCAAGTGGAGGAGCCCGTGGAGCGCGAGCACGCGCAATTCCGTCTGGTAGGAGTGGCCCGCATCGCGCGCCTGGCGCTCCGCAACCCCCTTGGCGATCACGACGTCCCCGAGGCGGCCCCCCTCGAAACTCAGGACGTCGGTCGGAGCGTCCTTGCGGCGATAGGTGCGATTCAGGATACGCATGCGCGCGTCGGTCACGAGCGCAACCGCGACGTCACCGCGCGCCGCCCGCGGCGCCACGCGTGCAAGCCAGCGCCCGAGGCCGCCATCACGGACGGGATGCCCCCGGCCATCGGTGACCGACACTGACAGCCCTGCCGCGCCGTGGCGCGCCGGGCGCGACGGGGGGTTACTGCCGGGATCCACTGCCGTAGGCGTCGTAGGCCTTTACGATCTGCTGCACCAGGGCGTGCCGCACGACATCCTTCTCGTCGAAGCGGACGAATTCGATCCCCTCGACATTGCCCACCACCTTCATGGCCTCGATGAGCCCGGACGAGCGGCTGGTGGGCAGGTCGATCTGGGTGATGTCACCGGTGATGACCGCCTTCGAACCGAATCCCAGCCGCGTCAGGAACATCTTCATCTGTTCCGACGTCGTGTTCTGCGCTTCATCGAGGATCACGAACGCATCGTTCAGCGTGCGTCCCCGCATGAAGGCGATCGGGGCGACCTCGACCGTGCCACGTTCGATGAGCCGTTCGGCGCGCTCGACGTCCATCATGTCGTAGAGGGCGTCGTACAACGGACGCAGATAGGGGTTCACCTTCTCCTGCAGGTCTCCCGGGAGAAACCCCAGCTTCTCCCCCGCCTCGACCGCGGGACGCGCAAGGATGATCCGGCTCACCCTCTTCGCCAGCAGGTACGACACGGCCTGCGCCATGGCCAGGTAGGTCTTGCCCGTGCCGGCCGGTCCAATACCAAAGACGATATCGTGCTGTTCGATCGCTTCGAGGTACTTGCGCTGATTGACGCTCTTCGGGAGCACCTGGCGCTTGCCGGACGAGCGGGCGGCGCCCTTGGTGAAGTACTCGGCCAGGGCGACGTTCTCGTCCTGCAGCACGAGCTGCGCCGCGGTCTTCACATCCCCTTTGCCGATCTTGTACCCCTCGTTCATCATGGCGGCGAGCTGCCCGAGCACGCGCTCGGTACGGCCGACGTCCGGCGACGCCCCTTCGACGATGAACTCTTTCTTGCTGGTACGGATCTGCACCCCGAACTGTGCTTCGAGCAGCTTCAGGTTCTCATCGAGCGGTCCGAAGAGCGCTTCGGCCCCCTCTTCGGGAAGATCTATCCTGCGGGTCGCGTTGGAGGGATGTATAGCGTGCTCCTGTTTCAGGTGATCGATGTTACCACCGCCGCGTCACAAAGCAGGGCTGAAGCCCTGCACTACGAATGCTCGACGTCGTGCAGCCCCTCAGGGCTGCCCCAGGCGACGAATACTCGTCGTAGCGCAGCCCTTCAGGGCTGCCCCAGACGCAATTTCAGTTCCGCCAGCTGCTTCGGATTCACCGGGGATGGCGCCCCGGCCATGAGATCCACCGCCTGGGCGGTCTTCGGGAACGCGATGACATCGCGGATGGACGCCTCGCCGCACAGGATCGCGACCACGCGGTCGAGCCCGAGCGCGATGCCACCGTGCGGAGGTGTGCCGTACTCGAGTGCCTCGGTGAAGAAGCCGAATCGCATCTTCGCCTCATCGTCCGAGATCTGCAGGAGCTTGAAGATGAGCCGCTGCAGCGCCTGGTCGTGGATGCGGATACTGCCCCCCGCGATCTCGCTCCCGTTCAACACGAGGTCGTAAGCCCGTGCGCGGGCCTTGCCGGGATCGGTTTCAAGCAGGGCGGCATCGCTCTCGAGCGGCGCGGTGAACGGGTGGTGCATGAACTCATGGCGCCCCTCCGCTTCCGACCATTCGAACATCGGAAAATCCACCACCCAGAGAAACCTGAATGCGTCTGGGTCCAGCAGGTTCTCCTTTTTGGCGACGTGCAGCCTCAGCGCGCCGAGCACCTTCGACGTCGGCTCGTGCTTCCCCGCCGCCATCAGCAGCAGGTCTCCGGCAGCGGCGCCCCCCAGGTCGAGCGCCCGACGGATCGCATCCTTCCCCGCCGCTTTCAGCGCCGAGCTCTGAAGCGTGCCCGCGGCGTTTCGTGCCCACACCAGCCCTGTCGCCCCAAGCTGCCTGGCGTGGTCCACGAGTTCGTCGAGGTCCTTGCGCGAGTACTTCGCGCCTCCTTTGACGACGAAGCCGCGGATCTCCCCGCCCGAAGCCACGACATCGCGGAACACGCTGAACGCGGACTCTGCAAAGGCGGCCGACACGGTGCGGATCTCCATGCCGGGGCGCAGGTCAGGCTTGTCGGACCCGTAGGTGGCGATCGCCTCGGCATACGGCAGGCGGAGGAACGGCCGAGGGGCGTCGCGGCCGATGAGTGCCATCAACCGCTCCATCAACGGCTCGATGGTCCCGAACACCAGGTCCTCGGTCGCGAAGGAGATCTCCACGTCCACCTGCGTGAACTCCGGTTGCCGGTCGGCGCGCAGGTCTTCGTCGCGAAAGCACTTCACGATCTGGAAGTAACGATCCATCCCCGAGATCATCAGGATCTGCTTGAAGATCTGCGGCGATTGCGGAAGGGCGTAGAACTCCCCGGGATGGACCCGGCTCGGGACGAGGTAGTCGCGCGCCCCTTCGGGCGTCGACTTCGCCAACATCGGCGTTTCGATCTCGAGAAAGCCGTTCTCGTCGAAATATTTTCGGATCTCCATCGTCGCACGATGCCTGAGCGCGATGTTCCGCTGCATGCGCGGACGACGGAGGTCCAGGTAGCGGTAGCGCAGGCGCATGTCGTCGGCGATGACCGCGTGCTCGTCGGCGATCTGAAACGGCGGGACCTTCGCGTCGTTGAGCAGGCGGATCTCGCGCGCTTCGACCTCGATCTCGCCGGTCGGCATCTTGGCGTTCACGGCGTCCGCCGCGCGGAGAAAGACCGTGCCGATCACCGCGATGACAAACTCGGAGCGGAGGCGCTTCGCCTCGTTCGCGAGCGTCTCGTTCTCGCGCGCCACGATCTGCGTGAGGCCGTGGCGATCGCGCAGGTCGATGAAGACTAGCGATCCCAGATCGCGGACACGATGCACCCAGCCGAGCAGGATCACGTCTTTCCCCACGTCCGCGGCGGTCAGTTGGCCGGCCGTGTGGGTGCGCGCGAGTGTGCCGAGGGGAGTGATGGTCATTCCTGGTTCAGGGTTCAGGGTTCAGGGTTCGGGGTTCGGGGTTCGGGGTTCGGGGTTCAGGGCCGTGCGGAGTTGTTGGGCGACGGTCGCGCGGCTGACGGCCGACTGTTCGCCGGTGATCATATTCTTCAGCGTCACCTCCCCGCGCGTGCGCTCGTCCCCGCCCGCGATCGTGACGTAGGCGACGCCGCGCGACGCAGCGTACTTGAACTGCTTCCCCAGCTTGTCCGGCTCGGGATAGATATCGACGCGGAGACCCGCGGCGCGGAGGTCGGCAGCGAGTCTCAGCGCCTCCGCGACCGGCTCCCCTTCGAAGAGCGTGACCATGACGTCGGCCGCGGAGGTCGCGAGGTCGGCTGGAAACATCTTCCGTTCGCCCATCACGACGAGGATCCGCTCGAGCCCCAGCGAGAACCCGCACGCGGGGATCGACTCCCCGGAAAACATGCCGATCAACCCGTCGTACCGTCCGCCGCCGCCAAGGCTGCCCGCCAGGTCCGGCACGGCGGCTTCCATGATGGCGCCGGTGTAGTACGACAGCCCTCGCGCCAGACGAGGGGTGAACGTCACGTGCCCGCGCGCGGCGGTCACATCGGCGAGCGCCATGATCTCCGCGATATTGCGTCGCGCCGCGACGCCCCTGTCGTCGCTCGCCACCAGGCGTTCCAGCGCGTCCGGGTCCTCGAAGGCCGCGAGGCAGGTCTCCGCACTCTCGAGCGCCACGCCGCGCGCCATCATGTCCTCGCGAACACCGGCGCGACCGATCTTGTCCAGCTTGTCGATGGCCACGAGCGCCGTGCCGTGGAGGGAGGCGTCGATCCCCGCCGCATTCAGCAGGGCCGTCAGCAGCTCGCGATGATTGAGCTCGATCGAGAAGTCGCTGAAGCCGAGCGTCTGCAGCACCTCACTCACGGCCGACAACATTTCGGCCTCGACGAGCGGCGATTTCGAGCCGATCGCGTCGACGTCGCACTGGTAGAACTCTCGAAACCGCCCGCGCGCCGGGCGGTCGGCGCGCCAGACCGGCTGGACCTGGTACCGCTTGAAGAACTTCGGCAGCTGTCCGCGATGCTCCGCCACCACGCGTGCGAGCGGTACGGTCAGGTCGTAACGCAACGCAAGGTCTGTCTCGCCTGACGTCTCGTGCTCGCCGCGACGGAGCACTTTGAAGATGAGCTTGTTCCCTTCTTCGCCGTACTTCCCCGTCAGCGTGTCGATGTTCTCGAGCGCGGGGGTTTCGAGCGGCTCGAACCCGTACCGGCGATACACGCCTTCGATCACGCCGATGACGTAGTCCCGGCGCCGCACATCCTCGGGCAGAAAGTCCCGCATGCCCCGCGCGGGGCGCGTCTGCTGCGGCATTACTGCGCCATGTAGTCAAGCCGGTACCCGACGTACCGCTCGGAATACTGCAGGATCGACGCGACTTCCGCGTCGGTCAGCTCACGCTTTACTTTGCCAGGGCTCCCCATCACCAGCGAACGCGGCGGGAACTTCGTCTCTTCGGTCACCAGGGTGCCGGCCGCAACGATGGAGTCCTCTCCCACGCTCGCACCATTGAGCAGAATCGCGCCCATGCCGATCAGCACGCGGTCGGCAATCGTGCAGCCGTGCACGACCGCGGCATGCCCGATGGTGACGTCGTTGCCGATCGTGGTGGGGTGTGTGCCGTTCATGACGTGCACGACGGTGGCATCCTGGAGGTTGCTGCGGTTACCGATGCGGATGCTGTGCACGTCGCCGCGCACGACAGCGTTCATCCACACGGAGGACTCCGCGCCGATCTCCACGTCACCGATGACCTGCGCGCTGTCATCGACGTAGGCACTCTCGTGCACACTCGGTGTGACACCCTTGAACTGCCGAAGCATCAACAGAGTCTACTTCTTCACCGTCGGGTACTGGATGCCCAGCTGCTCGAGATAGGTCTTGTATCGCGTCGGGTCGTAGTAATACTTCCGCATCTGCTCGCGGTACTTGGCCATGGGGGCCTTGTTCATCTCGATTGCGGGAGTGTCCTGCGCGCGGAGCAGCGGCTCATACTTGACGTCCTTTGTCTGGACGTCCTTGAAATACTCGTGCGCCATCCTGACCAGCTCAGGCTTGGTCACCAGGTCGATCATCGTCATCGCCTGGACCTTTGCGCCTGCGGTCGTCCCCTTGTGCGCGATCGGCGTCGCCATCGCGATGGCGTTCGCGCAGTTGTGTCCGGGCAGATTCGGGATGTTCGCTGGATATCGCAGTGTGATGGTCGGCACGTTCCACGAGATGTCCCCGATGTCGTCCGACCCGCCGCCGCGATTCTCGCGCACGGGGCCCTGTAATTCGACGCCCTGGCGGCTCGACAAGCCCTGCTCCCGAACGCCAAGCTCCTTCTGCACGGCCTTACCGAGTGTCTGATCGGCATCGCTCCACTGCGGCATCCCGACCTTTTGAATGTTGGCGTGCGCGGCCAGCGCGACCGCGCGATTGAAATGCTGCGGCCAGGCAGCGCCGAGCACGCGCGCAGGGAGCAACTCGACTCCCGCCATCATCGCGGCCCCTCGTGCGATCGCATCACCGGTCGCCCACAGTTCCTTGATCTTTGGATACGTGGTTTGACGGAAATAGTACCAGACGGAGGCCGACCGCGGGACGACGTTGGGCTGGTCACCGCCGTCCGTGATGACGTAGTGGGAGCGATGTTCGAGACCGAGATGCTCTCTGCGGTAGTTCCAGCCCATGTTCATGAGCTCGACGGCGTCAAGGGCACTGCGGCCGCGCCACGGGGATCCGGCGGCATGAGCGGTCTGACCCCGGAACGCGTATTCGACGGAGACGAGGCCGGTGCCGTCGCGATCCCCCCACGACACGCCGAGGGTGTCGGAGACGTGCGCGAAGAGAGCGATGTCGACATCCTTGAACAATCCGGCGCGGATAAAATGCGCCTTTGTGCCGACGAGCTCTTCCGCCGTGCCCGGCCAGATCCGGATCGTCCCCGGGAGCTTTTCGCGCTCCATGATCTTCTTCACCGCGATGGCCGCCGTGATGTTCAGCGGTACGCCGGAGTTGTGCCCTTCGCCATGCCCTGGCGCCCCCTCGATGAGGGGCGCGTGGTAAGCGACACCCGGCTTCTGTGAGGCCTGTGGGATGCCGTCGATATCACTGCCGAGGGCGATCACGGGCTTACCCGATCCCCAACTGGCCATGAAGGCGGTCGGGATCCCGGCGATGCCCTCATCGACCTTGAACCCGTTCTTCTTGAGGATGTCGACGACGTAACGGTGGGTCTCGGTCTCCTGGAAGCCGAGCTCGCCGAAACTGAAGATCGAGTCCACCATCTGCTGGGTGTGCTCTTTCATCGCCTCGACGTCGGCGACGACTTCCGCCTTCAACTTCTCGATTCGTGCCGTGTCTTTCGGAATGGTCATCGGCGGCGGAGGCGGAGGCGGCAACCCGGCCTCCTGTGCGAGCGGAGCGGAAATGGCGGTGGCGACGAGCGCGAGCACGCCGAGCATGCGACGAGTCATCGATGTTCTCCTGTGGGCCCGGTCGGGCGTTTCGAAGCATGATAATGGATAGAGCCTATGAATCCTGTCGACCGCTTCGGGCGCCCCATGCGCAGCCTGCGCATCTCGGTCACCGACCGCTGCAATCTTCGCTGCCAGTACTGCATGCCGGAACCCGAGTACGTCTGGCTGCCGCGCGAGAGCATCCTCTCTTTCGAAGAGATCGGGACGCTGGCGGACGGCTTCATCGACGAGGGGGTCGACCGGTTGCGCATCACCGGCGGCGAACCGCTCCTGCGCCGCGACCTGCCGGTACTCGTTGAATCGCTCGCCGCGAAACCCATCGCTGATCTCGCGCTCACGACCAACGGCGTCCTCCTGAAGGCCCAGGCCGCCGCGCTCCGTGCGGCCGGACTGCACCGCGTCACCGTGAGTCTGGACACCCTGAGGCGCGACCGCTTCCGCGCGCTCACGGGATCGAGCGACCTCGACGCCGTCCTGGCGGGCATCGATGCGGCCGCGGATGCGGGCTTCTCTCCGCTGAAGATCGACACGGTCGTCATCCGAGGCACGAATGATGACGAGCTGATCGAGTTGCTCGAGTTCGGCCGCCGCATGAACGCCGAGGTCCGCTTCATCGAATACATGGACGTCGGCGGAGCGACACGCTGGTCGCCGGCCTCGGTCGTGCCGCGCGGAGAAATGCTGGAGACGATCGGCCGGCACTACGGCGGCGTGATCGCGCACGGCGATCAGGGCTCGGCGCCGGCCGAGCGCTTCCTGCTGCCTGACGGCACGTCGTTCGGCATCATCGCCTCCACCACGCAGCCCTTCTGCGGCACGTGCGATCGCGCCCGTCTCACTGCGGACGGCATCTGGCTGCTGTGCCTGTACGCGGCCGGGGGGACCGACCTGCGGCGTCCGTTGCGCGCGGGTGCCACGCGCGACGAGATGCGGCAACTCATTCACGCCGTCTGGTCGCTGCGCGCCGACCGCGGGGCTGAAGAGCGGCTTGGCATGGACCGGCAGACGACGCTCATTCCGATCCGCGCGTTGAAGAAGGACGCGCACCTCGAAATGCACACCCGGGGCGGATAAGATAAGAAACAGGACGGCAGACGTAGCGCAGGGCTTCGGCCCTGCCACAAGTTCAGGAGCACAGATGTCCACGCAGCAGAAAATCACCTACTCGACAATGGCCGCGGACCCGAATCTTCACGTGGAGTTCGACGCCGCCATCGAGCGCGTGAAAGGCACGCTCGGCAAGACGTACCCGATGTACATCAATGGCGACGCCGTCACCGCCGCCGAGCAGTTCGAAGACCGCAGCCCGGTCGACACGCGGATCCTGCTCGGTCGATTTCAGCAAGGTGGGCGTGAGCACGTGCAGCAGGCGATCGCCGCCGCCCGGGCCGCGGCGCCGGCATGGAGCGCAACGCCCTGGCAGGCGCGCGTCGGCATGCTCAAGAAGCTCTGCGACGCGATCCGGAAGCACCAGTACGACCTGTCCGCGCTGATGATCTACGAGGTCGGCAAGAATCGCCTCGAATGCCTCGGCGACGTCGTGGAAACGGCGGACCTCATCGAGTACTACTGCGACGAGTTCACGCGCAACAACGGCTACCTGAAGCCGATGGAGTCGCTCGGGCCCGACGAAAACAACTACAGCGTGCTGCGCCCGTATGGCGTGTTCGCCGTCATCTCCCCATTCAACTTTCCGTTTGCCCTCGCGGGCGGTCCGGCGGGCGCCGCGATGGTGGCCGGCAACACCGTGGTCTTCAAACCCGCGTCGGACACGGCGCTGATGGGCGTGAAGTTCGCCGAGATGGTGCAGGAAGCGGGCATCCCGAAGGGGGTCTTCAACTTCGTCACGGGGCCCGGCCGCACGGTCGGCCAGGAGTTGATCGACAACAAGGGGATCGACGGCATTGTCTTCACCGGATCCATGGAAGTGGGGATGAAACTGCTGCGCGACAACAGCGCGCGTCCGATTCCGCGTCCCGTCATCATCGAGATGGGCGGGAAGAACCCGGCGATCATCACGAAGCAGGCGAACCTCGATAAGGCGACCGACGGCGTCTTCCGCTCCGCATTCGGCGCGCAGGGGCAGAAGTGCTCGGCCTGCTCACGGATCTACGTCTCCACAGAAGTTCGGAAGGCGTTCGTCGAGCAGCTTGTCGAGAAGACGAACAGGATCAAGATCGGCAACCCGCTCGAGAAGGATGTCTGGATGGGCCCGGTCGTCAACGAGGGGGGGCTCAAGACGTTCGAAGATGCCGTCGCACTCGCGAAGAAGGACGGCGGAACGATCCTCAGCGGCGGCAACAGGATCATGACCGAGCCGTTCAACCATGGCTACTTCGTCGAGCCAACGATCATCGACGGCCTCCCGAAAGACCACCCCCTGTTCAAGCAGGAGCTCTTCGTGCCCATCACGGTCGTGGCCGACGTGGTCTCGCTCGACGAAGCGATCGGGCTCGCCAACGACACGGAGTTCGGCCTGACCGCGGGAATCTTCTCCGAGGACGGCAAGGAAGTCGAGCAGTTCTTCAACGAGATCGAGGCGGGCGTCACCTACGCGAATCGCCGCAGTGGCGCGACGACCGGCGCCTGGCCGGGCATCAATCCCTTCGGTGGCTGGAAAGCCAGCGGCGCCACAGGGCGAGGCACCGGCGGCCCCTGGTACGTCCAGCAGTTCATGCGCGAGCAATCGCGCGTCCACATCACGTAAATTCGGCTCGGTGCTCGCCGCACCGAGCACCGGGCACTCCTAGTCCTTATACGGGTCGAATAGATCGGCACCCGCCATGACGACGATCAGTGGCCTGAGCGTGTGAAGGACCTCGATCGTGCCCTTCTGCGCTTCGAGAACCTGAGGCAATCTGCGATACGCGTGCGGGCTTTCGTCGAGGCCTCCTCCCCGGAGGATGACCCCCTTCTCGCGCACCCAGGCCTGCATCATGTCGGGTGACACGCGGCCCGGTTTCAACACCTTTCCAGTCTTCCAGTTGCGCTTCCCCGCCGCTTCGGTCCGCGACATCACGCGACCCGCTCCATGCACCGTTGAAAACATCGACTCGCGCTGAAACTCCGCTGTCTTCTCCGGCGCGTCGAGGACGCCACGGACGATGACCGCGTCGTCACCCATCGATCCGCCGATGAAGCCCAGCTGGCCCGGGAACGCCGGGGTCGCCCCCTTGCGGACGACGACGACCGACTGCCCGTGGTGCTCTTCACGCCACGCGAAGTTGTGATGATTGTGGACGAGCTCCACTTCAGCCCCGCCGAGGATCGAGAGGGCCTTCCGAGCGACCCACTCCCGTCCCGCGTACGCGTACTCCCCCGCCAGCGACATGAGCGCCCAGTAGTCCTGCCCCATCGGCTGATCGAGGGGCAGGAGGACCTCGCGCTCCGGTGCGCGGCCACCCCACTTCCCGCCCTGGGAGATCGCGAGAAAGCCCGAGGCCACGGTGTGCCCGAATCCGCGGCTGCCGAAGTGCACGCCGATCCAGATGGTGTCGTCCTCGTCGGCGAACACATCGACATAGTGATTGCCGCTCCCCACTGTTCCGAGCTGTGCACGCGCCTTGCTCCGCAGGCCGTCCCGCGCGTGCCTCGGCACGGCCTCCCAAGAAGGGCTGCCAAAGAGCGGATGGTCCACGGGCGCATCGTCCGAACGATTCTTCCGGCCGACGCCAAACGAGACCACGTCCTGGATCTCGTCGGCGAAGGCGGGCATCTGCGCAGCGAAGGCGGGCGTGTACTTGAGGCTGGTTCGTATGGCGGCGTTGCCGCACGCGATGTCGAAGCCGACACCGACGACGGAGACCTTGTTCCGGTAGGCCGCCACGCCACCGATCGGCATGACATAGCCCAGGTGGCCGTCCGCCATGAGCGCGGCGCGCTCAGCGCGGCTGGCGACGTCCTCGAGCTGGGCAATCGTCTTCGGCTCGTGCTCGCCGAAGATGGCAATTCTTGTCATGTTCGTTGACATGACGTTGTCGAATGCTAAAAATGGACCACCAGGGAGTTCGTGATGCACGTCTATTCGGTCCGCGCGGCGATTCTTGTCGCCACAATCTTGACACCCACGTCGGCGGCGCCGCGTTGAGGACCGTTCGCTGGGGCGTCCTCGGCGTGTCGAAGATCGGCGCACGGGTCATCCCCGCGATGCAGCGGGCACCACACTGCGCGGTGGTCGCCATCGCATCGCGGGATGCGCGCAGATCCGCCAGTGCGGCCGCACGCCTCGGCATTCCGCGTTCCTACGGCTCGTATGATGCGCTGCTGGCGGACCCGGAGGTGGATGCCATCTACAATCCGCTCCCCAACCACCTGCACGTCCCCTGGACCACCCGCGCCGCCGAAGCCGGCAAGCACGTCCTCTGCGAAAAGCCGATCGCACTGACTGCGGCAGAAGCGCGGACGCTCATCGACGTCCGCGACCGAACGGGCATGCGGATCCAGGAGGCTTTCATGATCCGTGCGCATCCCCAATGGATCCGCGCGAAAGAACTCGTCCACGAAGGACGTCTCGGCTCGGTCAGGGGGATGAGCGGCTTTTTCAGCTACTACAACGATGACCCGGCGAACGTCCGCAACGTTCCGGAGTTCGGTGGTGGCGGGCTGCTCGACATTGGCTGCTATGTCGTGAACACGGCGCGTTTCATTTTCGGTGCGGAGCCGGTCCGCGTCGCCGGCACCGTTGAGCTCGATCCATCAACGCACGTCGATCGCCTGGCCTCCATGCTCATGGACTTCGACGGCCGCCATGCGATCGGGACGTGCAGCACGCAGCTGCTCCCCTACCAACGCATCGAGATCATCGGCACGACGGGCCGTCTCGCGATCGAGATCCCGTTCAACGCTCCCAGGGACCGGCCGTGCCGAATCACGCTCGACACGATCGGCGATCTCG